>JAYSPJ010000859.1:0-17164 GCA_043722155.1 Bradyrhizobium sp. | reverse complement strand
TTGTTATTGAACGGAGGTTTTTGTTGACGCGCTGATATCGGCGAGATGCTTACGAGCAAGATTCACACGAGCAAGATTCTTACGAGAATGACCGGCGGTGAATTTGTAAAGTGAAACTTGCCGGTTGGCTCCGGCCCATTCGCCGCGCGTCCATGAGTCAAAACCGGATTGACGCGCCACGCGCTTGGTGCAAGTCTCAAATACCTTCGGAGTTACAGCGTGTTAGTGAGCGCCTAAATAACGTGCCGCATGCGTAACTATTCATCTGGGTTTGATCAGATTCACGTCAGGAGAGTTTCGAATGTTCCACATCTCGCGTTGGAAACGGCCCACGATAGCGTCCGGTGTCGCGCTGTCGGTCCTTGCCCTTTCGGCCGCCTTGACGCCGCAGGCGATCGCCGCCGGCAAGACCATCACCGCGGTGATGCATTCCGATCTGCGCGTGACCGATCCCGGTCTCACCACCGCCTACATCACCCGCGACCACGGCTACATGGTCTACGACACGCTGGTGGCGACGGATGCCAACTTCAAGATCCAGCCGCAGATGGCGGAATGGAAGATCAGCGACGACAAGCTCACCTACACCTTCACGCTGCGCGACGGCCTGAAATGGCATGACGGCAAGCCGGTCACGGCGGAAGACTGTGTCGCCTCACTGAAGCGCTGGGGCAAGAACGACGGCATGGGCCAGAAGCTGATGGATTTTACTGCCAGCATCGAAGCGCCTGATGAAAAGACCATCGTGCTGAAGCTCAAGGAGCCCTACGGCCTGGTGCTGGAGTCCTTGGGAAAACCGTCGTCGCTGGTGCCGTTCATGATGCCGAAGCGGCTGGCGGAAACCGAGCCGGGCAAGGCGATCGCGGAACAGGTCGGCTCCGGCCCGTTCAAATTCCTGGCCGCTGAATTCCAGCCCGGCGTCAAGGTGGCCTACGAGAAGAACAAGGACTACGTGCCGCGCAAGGAAGCGCCGAGCTGGACCGCCGGCGGCAAGGTGGTCAAGGTCGACCGCGTCGAATGGCTCACGATGCCCGACGCGCAGACCGTGGTGAATTCGTTGCAGTCCGGCGATATCGATTTCGCGGAAAACCCGTCGTTCGACTTTCTGCCGGTGCTGGAGGCCAACAAGGACCTCAAGGTTGAAACCCTGAACAAGTTCGGCTTCCAGACGCTGGGGCGCATGAACTTCCTTCATCCGCCGTTCGACAACGTCAAGGTGCGCCGCGCCGCGTTTCTGGCCATGAGCCAGAAGCCCGTGCTCGACGCGCTGGTCGGCAATCCCAAATATTACAAGCTCTGCGGCGCGATCTTCATCTGCGACACGCCGCTCGCCACCGACGTCGGCTCGGAGACGCTGGTGAAGGGCAACGGCATGGCGGAAGCCAAGAAGCTGCTCGCCGAGTCCGGCTATGACGGCACGCCGATCGTCATCATGGCGCCGGGCGACGTCGTCACGCTGAAGGCGCAACCGATCGTGGCGGCGCAGTTGCTGCGCGAAGCCGGCTTCAAGGTCGACGTGCAGGCCACCGACTGGCAGACCGTGGTGACCCGCCGCGCCAGCCAGAAGCCGATCAAGGAGGGCGGCTGGAACATGTTCTTCACCAACTGGGTCGGCGCCGACGTGGCCAACCCCGTCGCCAACGTATCGATCGGCGGCCGCGGCACCAAGGGCGGCTGGTTCGGCTGGGCGGAAGACGCCAGGGTCGAGCAGCTGCGCGACGCCTTCGCGCGGGCGTCGACCCCCGACGAGCAGAAGAAGATCGCCGCCGACCTGCAGAAGCACGCCTATGAGCAGGCGATCTACATCCCGCTCGGGCAGTACTTCGCCCCCAGCGCCTGGAGCACAAAGCTGTCCGGCGTGCTCGACGGCCCCGCGACGCCGGTGTTCTGGAATATCGAGAAGAAGTAGGGGCGGGGGGCGTCGCTCTGAACGTCTAACTCGAACCGCCGTAATGCCCGGCCTTGTGCCGGGCACACTCGCATTTTGGCGACAAGCACTTGCGTTAACGAGCGTGAATGGCCTGGTCGAAGCCTGGCCGTGACGAAATCCCGGAGCATCGAAACCGAGGGTTACCGGAACATGGCCCGGTATGATGAAATCGAGAGATTCGCCTGCGTCAGCAAAGCCGGCCTAAAGATCGCATCTAGACAAAAGGCTTGATAAAAGTCTAGACGAAACCCATAATGGAACATGGAGTTCGACTGGAACCCGGCCAAATGCGCGAAGAACATCGCTGAACGCGGTATCGACTTCGCAGACGTGGTGGTGGGTTTCGCGGATCCCGGAAGGAAGGTGGTCAAGGACACGCGAAAAGACTACGGCGAAGCCCGCTACAATATGCTCGCCAAGGTCGAGGGCCGGGTCTTTCACATCACCTTCACCGAACGCGGCAAGATCACCTGGATCATCTCCGCACGTAAAGCAAACAAGCGGGAGCAACGGCGTTATGGCTAAAGCAAAGGTGCGCGCCGTCCTGGTCGACGGCAAGCCCTACCAAAAGAAAGCAGACGGCAGTCTGGTTCCTCTCAAGGGCAAGACCGACTGGAAGCGCCTCGATCGGCAGACCTCGGTTCAGACGGAAACCATTGCCGTGAACGATCGCGATGGCCGTCCGATGTCCGATGAGGAGTGGGCCATGGCTGAGGTTATTCACCCGCAAAAGGTGCCTGTGGGCCTCAAGCTGGATAATGACGTGCTTGGATGGTTCAAGTCACAGGGCAAAGGCTATCAGACCCGCATCAATACGATTTTGCGGCGCTATTACGAGACCCATCGTAAGGCCGGTTAGTCAGCAGACGCGTCTCGCGAAGTCCGTCTTCGCTTTTGCTGCGCTCAAGCTACGCCGGACACGCTTCGCCCTGACGCAGCCATCAGGGCGAAGCGTGGTGCGGGCGGTGGGACTCGAACCCACACGACGTTGCCATCGAGGGATTTTAAGTCCCTTGCGTCTACCAGTTCCGCCACGTCCGCTTATGACTCACGAGATCAGATACTTAGCGCGTTTCCTTCGTCTTAGGAAATGGGCTAGGCTGTCAAGTGACGCCACGCCTTGCTTAAGGCAGCGCGCGGGCCATGGCAAAGCCTCAATCCCGACATCCCCGCCTGCTTTAGGCAATCTCAACATTGTCCGTTTACGAAAGCCGCATGACCGCTCAAACGCGCCACAGCCCGCCATTGCCGTTCGCCGCCGCCGCGGTGGCGCTGCTCGTGGCCGCCGTTGGGCTCGGCGGCTGCGCCGGCATGAGCGATAACATGAGCACCGCGTTCGCCGATCCCGCCAAATACGATCTCTACGAGTGCAAGCAGCTGGAAGCCGTGCGCAAGTCGCTCGCCGAACGCACCGCGGAGTTGCAGGGCCTGATGGCAAAGGCCGAAACCGGCGTTGGCGGCACGGTGGTGGCCGAACTGGCCTATCGCAACGAGTACATCGCGGTGCGCGGCCAAGCCAAATTCGCCGACGAAGCCTGGCAGCGCAACCGGTGCGTCGCCGGCGCGCCGGCCGCCGCGACCGCGCCGGAGCCGCCAGTCGTGGCGCCGGCACCGAATCGGGCGGCGAAGCGCTGAGGCTGCGCGACCGGGGGCGTTCTTGTGAATCTTGTCGTCCCTGCGAAGTGTAACAGGTTAGCAGGGACTACGCTTGCGGGCCCTCGCGCCACGCGCTGCCCTCACGCTCGCCAGTCGTAAATCCAGTCCTGCCGCGCCAGCAGGCGTTGCGGTCCCATCGACCGGATGAACCAGTCGCGGGCCAGCGCCGCGGGGCCCTTCAAATGATAGATCGTACCGTTGTGCCGCGCGGCGCGCTGCACCCGGCCGACGCGGGCGCGACGCATCCGTCCGTAGCGCTTCAACGCAGCCGCAATGCCGGCGGCGTTTTCGCCGGCGCCGTCGCTCAAGACCTTGGCGAGCACCGCCGCATCCTCGATCGCCATGCCCGCGCCTTGCGCGGCAAACGGCAGCATGGCGTGGACCGCGTCGCCCAGCAGCGCGACCGCGCCATCGCTCCAGTCGCCGTCCTCCGGCACCGTGAACAGCGCCCATTTGCGCCAGTCGTCGACGGCGCCGAGCATCATCCGCGCCGGCGCGGGCCAGCGGTACGAGGCAAACGCGTTCTTGATTTCGGCGGCCTCACCGGGCGCGCTCCAGCCCGGCCGGTTCCAGGTTCCCGGTACCACGGCGACGACGTTGATCAGGCGCGCGCCCGAGATCGGATAGGCGACGAGATGGGCGTTCGGTCCCATCCAGAGCTGGACTCGGCGCGAGGTGTATTCGCGCGGCAGCTGGTTGGCGTCGAGCGTGCCGCGCCAGGCGATCAGGCCGGAGAATTGCGGCTTGACCTCCGGAAACAGATGTTGCCGGACCGTGGACCAGATGCCGTCGGCGCCGATCAGCGCGGTCGCCCGTTCCTGGTGGCGCGTGTCGCCGCTGCGCTGGACCACCGTCAGGCCCTTGCTATGCGCGGTGACGTCCTCGAACTGGCAGCCGAGCCTGAGCTCGATATCGGGATGGTCGTTGACGGCTGCCGCCAGCGCGCCCTGCAGGTCGGCGCGATGCACCACCCAATAGGGCGCGCCGGCGCGAAAGGTGGCGGCCTCGCCGAGCGGCAGCCGGCAGATTTCGCCGCCGTCGCGCGCGCTCATGATGCTGATGGCGTCGGGAATCACCGCGCGCGCGGCCAGCCGCGGCTGCAAGCCGAGCTCGATCAGCACCCGGCTGGCATTGGGCGAAAGTTGCAGGCCGGCGCCGGCTTCCTCGAGCCGCTCGGCCTTCTCCAGCACGACGATGCGGAAGCCCTGGGCGGCGAGCGAAAGCGCCGCCGTCAGTCCCCCGATCCCGGCACCAGCGACGACGATGGTGCGTGAAGTGGCCACAGGTCGATCAGGCGACCTTGTCTTTCAACACGCATTCGGGGGGGCGGGCCTCGCCGGCCTTGAGGTCGGCGGCATAGCGATACAGCGTCGAGCAATAGGGGCAGATGATCTCGTTGTCGTTGCCGAGATCGAGGAAAACATGGGGGTGATCGAACGGCGGATTGGCGCCCACGCACATGAACTCCTGCGAACCGATCTCGATGACCGAAACGCCGGCATCATTGTGGAAGTGCGGAACGAGATGATCGGACATTATATTTCACCTTGGGTGGCAACGGCGGCGGACGCAATCGACAGGACGCGGCAGGCTCGAAATGCCGCGCGCCATACTGATACTTGCGGGAAGTGTTGATTCCTAGAGCCCCGATGGCTCATTTGCTCATGCAAATTCGACACAATATTGTCGTCCCAGAGAAGCCCTTCTTTCGTCGGGGCTGTTGTGTCCGAAAAACGGCACACCATCTTGATTGGAGCGGAAACACTGGGTTTCTTGGCAGGTTTCTTGGGATGAAGCGGTGGCAGATCGTTCCGGCGGTGGCTGCCATGGCAGTGTGCGCCGTGGCGTTCGCGCTGCTGTGGCCGCATGCCCGGGACGCCTATGCCGTCCTGGCCGCGCAAGGCGATCCGGCCGAGCTTTCCGACGTCCAGCTCAGTTCTGCGTTGCGGAATAACGCCGATGTCATCGGGCAGAACATCGAGGCGGCGCTTGCCGCCAACGACGCCGATCTCGCCGACAGTTTTGTCAGCCTTGCCAGGGAACGGAATATCCCGGTCGGCGACGAACTGCAAAAGCGCGTCCGCGACCTGGTCGCGGAACAAAATTCGTCGTCGCATTATGCCAAGCGATTCGTCACCGGGCTCGTGACCGGCGAGGCCGGCGACGTCGCCAGCTTGTCGGGCATGGTCGCCGGCGATCTCTTCGTATACGGCGACATCAGGGACGTGGTGCGCGAAGGCAAGCATCTGGCCATGGGCGAGGACACCGACCGGCTGGTGCTGGGGCTTGCCGCCGTGGGCCTCGTGGTGACGGCGGCAACCTATGTCTCGGTCGGCGGCGTGGCGCCGCTGCGCGCCGGGCTCACGCTGGTCAAGGATGCCCGCAAGGTCGGGCGGCTGGGCGAGGGGCTGACGCTGTGGGCCGGCCGATCGGCGCGCGAAATGGTCGACGCTCCTGTGCTGCTGCATGCCGTCGCCTCCGGCTCGATGCTGCGGCCCGGCCAGACCATGTCAGCGATCAAGGCGGCGTTCCGCGCCGAAAAGGCCGGCGCGCTGGTTCGCCTCGCCAAGGATGTCGGGCGGGTCGGCGAGAAGGCGGGTATCCGCGCCGCACAGGACACGCTGAAGATCTCCGAAGGCCCGAGGGATGTTGCGCGCGCCGCGCGGCTGGCGGAAGCCAAGGGCGGCCAAACCTGCGCGATCCTGAAAGTGCTCGGCCGCGGCGCGCTCCTGCTGGCCGCCGGGGCCTTCAATTTGACGCTGTGGGTGTTCGGCGCGCTGATCGCGCTGTTCGGCTTTCTGTCCTCGATCAAGGCCACCACCGAACGCCTGACCATGGCGCATCTGCGCCGCAAAAAAGTACGGCGGCTGCGCCGGCAGATGGCGGCCGCGGCCTTCGCGCCCGACGCAACTCTGGCGGGCGCCGTCGCGCACGGCTAGGGTTGCCGCCAGCCCTCGATCGCCGATCCCAATCCGCAAGACAATACGGAACGACCAATGCCGAGTTTTCACCACGGCGAAGTTGAAATTGCCTATCTCGACGAGGGCGAGGGCGATCCGATCCTGCTGGTGCACGGCTTTGCCTCGACCAAGAATGTGAACTGGGTGTATCCGACCTGGGTGTCCGAGCTGAGAAAAGACGGCCGCCGCGTCATCGCCTTCGACAATCGCGGCCATGGCGATTCCGGCAAGCTCTATGATGCGGCGGCCTATGAGATCGCCACCATGGCCGGCGATGTCATCGCGCTGATGGATCACCTGAAGCTCGAACGCGCCGATGTGATGGGCTATTCGCTGGGCTCGCGGATGACGGCGGTGCTGGCGCAGCAGGCGCCGCAGCGGCTGCGCTCGGCGATCCTGGGCGGCATCGGAATCGGCCTGATCGAGGGCGGCGGCCCCGGCGAAAACGTCGCGGCAGCACTGGAGGCGCCGTCGCTGGAGGACGTCACCGATCCGGTGGGACGGACCTTCCGCGCCTTCGCCGACCAGACCCGCAGCGATCGCCGGGCGCTGGCGGCCTGCCTGCGCGGTTCGCGCCGCCTGATGACCCGGGAGGACGCCGCCGGCATTTCGGTGCCGGTACTGATCGCGGTCGGCAGCGCGGACGAAATCGCGGGCTCGGCGGACGCGCTTGGAAAGATCATCCCGGGCGCCGAGGTGCTCCATATCCCGAACCGCGACCACATGCGCGCGGTCGGCGACAAGATCTACAAGGCGGGCGTGCTGGATTTTCTCTCACAGCGGAAGTGAGGTTTTGGACTGGTCGCTGGCTGAGAAATGCCTGACCAGCGCGATCAGCGCGACGAAGCTGGCGACCCACGCCATCCGCGCGCCGTAGCGGTCATGCGGTCCCGATATCACGCCGCAGACAAAGGCGTTGCCGAGCAGTGCGAGCGTGACCGTTGCCGCGAGCAGCGTGAGATCGTCGAGCCGTCGCCGCCAGATCGCGATCGCGAAGATGGCAACGACCGCCAGCATCGACGCCAGCGCGACCGGAACGTGGAGCCGGTTGATGGCGGGAAAATCGATGTCCCAGTGCTGCTGATGCGCCGCGCGCATCGGCTTGAGCTGCGCCGGCAAATAGTGCTCGATGATCCCGTAGGTGTGGGGAATCCAGCCATTGGTGCCTTCGCCGGTTCCGACATGGACCAGTTGCTGCGCGGTGGCGACGATGGCGGCCTCGGCCTGGCGCAGCGGATATTCGGCGAGCGACTGCCGCACGATGAAGCCCATCTCGTCGTTCAGGCCGGTGAACCGGCCGAGCGTGTTGAACACGCTGCTGCCCCACAGAAACTGATCGGCGGTGGCCGGCAGTTCATTGCGATAGGGGCAGAGCTTCAGTTTCTGCTGCGGGCAGTGATCCCGCAGATATTGTTTGACGATGCCGTCCTGCAGCATCCGCCCGAACGCGACGCCATAGCCCCCGGGTGTCCATGCCAGTTGTCCGGACAGGGCAAAATTGGCGGATAGCAGCATGGCGGCGCCGGCAACGATGGTCAGGCTGCCTTGCAGCAGCCCGGAAACGGCGATCCGTGCGCGCAGAAAGGGGCGCGCGATCCAGCCGGCGCAGCACAGCCCCATCAACACCGCGAGCGTGGCGCTGTGGGTTGCCGCGGCGAAGGTCGTGAACAGGAACAGCGACGATTTTTCGACGGTGGAAACCCGCTTCCCGTGCACGATCAGGATGAACAGCGCCAGCACCGACAGGCCGGCAAAGATATCGGTCAGCAGCGTGGAGGCGAGCCAGGGCAGCGCCGTGGTCAGGATCAGGGCAAGGCTGATGGTCGCCAGCCGCCACGGCCCGACCATGCCGAACACGCGCAGCGTCAGTTGCAGGATCCACAGCGTCGCCAGCGCCTGAATCCCGAGATTGATCCAGAAGCTCGAATCCTCGCCGAAATGCAGATAGAGCCCGAACACGGTGGACCGGCTGGGGACCAGATAGCCTTCGTACCACCGGGCCAGATAGCCGCCGGTGTCATACTGCAGCAGCGGATAGCCGTTCCACAGCGCCGGCAGGACCAGCATCAGGGGGATCGCGACCGCCGAGATCCAGACCCAAGCCGGATCGGTCACGCGCGCTCGCATGATTTGCGTATGAATGCCGTGTCCCCCCATCTGTGACACCATGACTCGATTGACCTGCGGAAATCCACAAATAGTTGGAGCCCGGGCCGCTTGATTTTCCGGAATTGTGGGCCACTTTGAGCCGACGCTTGCAGGAAAGTGGATTTCGGCTGCCGGAAGAAAAATGCGCGATTACAATGTTTTGGCGCTATTTCCTGACCTGGGCCGGCGCTCGCTTTGCCTGACACGGGACAGCCGTCCGCCCGTCGTGCTATGGTGCGCGCCGGGACCATCAGAATTTGCGAGAGCAGCCCATGGCCGTGCATCAAATCAACCCGTTGGGTGCCAAACTGGCGTCGCTCGATCCGATCTGGGATCGGGTGCGGACCGAGGCGGAGGATATTGTCCGCCGTGAGCCGGAACTCGCCTCCTTCATTTATTCGACCGTGCTGCACCACGAGCGTCTGGAAGACGCCGTGGTGCATCGTATCGCCGAGCGGCTCGACCATTCGGCGCTGTCGGGCGATCTGATCCGCCAGACCTTCGATGAGGCGCTGCGCGACGATCCCGATCTCGGCAATGCCTTCCGCGCCGACATGGTGGCGGTGTATGACCGCGATCCCGCGACCTCGCGGTTCATCGATCCCTTGCTCTATTTCAAGGGCTTCCATGCGATCCAGACCCATCGCCTGGCGCATTGGCTTTATCAAAAAGGCCGCAAGGATTTAGCTTATTATCTGCAGAGCCGCGCCTCGGCGGTGTTCCAGACCGACATCAATCCTGCGGCGAAGATCGGCCGCGGCATCTTCCTCGATCATGCCACCGGCTTCGTGGTCGGAGAAACCGCCGTGATCGAAGACGATGTCTCGATCCTGCACGGCGTCACATTGGGCGGCACCGGCAAGGAGCACGAGGATCGCCATCCCAAGATCCGTCGCGGCGTATTGATCGGGGCGGGCGCGAAAATTCTCGGCAATATCGAGGTCGGCCATTGCGCCCGCATCGCCGCGGGCTCCGTGGTGGTGAAGCCGGTACCGCACAACGTCACGGTGGCCGGGGTTCCCGCCAGGATCGTCGGCGAGGCCGGCTGCGCGGAGCCGTCGCGCACCATGGATCAGATGATCAACGCGATCGGGATTTGATTTTACTTGATCCGGGCAACTCGGCTTGGCGAGCGGAATGCGCGCAGAGCCGGAAAGCTCGGCTAATCGCGTGGCGAATTCTGCAAGTTGGGCTGGCAGTTCGCCGCGTCTCGGCCTAGAACTTCCCGAAACCTCAATCGTATTGGAGACTGCCGTGGACGTTCAGGAAGTCAGGAAACTCGACGCCTATCTCAAGCGCGTGTTCGGCAATCAGAAGCTTCGCGTGGTGCCGCGGCCGAAAAAGGACGACTCGGCCGAGGTCTATATCGGCGAGGAATTCATCGGCGTGCTGTTCGTCGACGATGAAGACGATGACCGTTCATTCCAGTTTCAGATGGCGATCCTCGAGGAGGATCTGGTCGATCAGGGCTGAGCATTCCTGCCAAGCGGGATTGTCACTTCGGCAAAGGTCACTTAGGTCCGTGCACCTGCAGCGTCAGACGGTCCATGGCATTGGCGACATCGCGCCATTGCGCGAGCCAGCTCCTTGGAAAGCGAAACGTCAGATCGGCGCCGTTGATGCGGCGCTCGCTCAGGCACATGCCGGGGGTGGTGGCGTCGCGGGTGCAGCGCGCGTACAGGTTCGGCGCTTTCGCCAGGAACAGATCCTCGTTGCTGTAGGGCGTGCCGTCACGAAATGCGCGCATCGTCAGACCGTCCTGTTCGGGCGGCGAGGCCTGCTCCAGATAGCGCGGATAGATGGTGCGCACGCGGGTGTCCGGCGCCAGGATGTCATGATGCGCTGAAATCGACAGGAAGATCCGGTCGATCGGTTGCGCCGATTCCTCGACGGTATCGGCGCTGACGTGCTTCGGGGCATCGGGAGCCTCGAGCGCAGGAAACGTGAAGCTGAGATCGACGCGTTCCTGCGGCCCTGAATGGCGCTGGATTTTCCGGCGCACCGCCATGGTCGGCACATTGAAGAGCGTCGCTCCGACGCTGACCGGCAACCGCGCCGGACTGCTTGAAGCCTTGGTTCCCCAGGTCGGCCACAGCAAATAGCCGACCACGGCAATCGCGCACACCGCGACCGCGCCGCCCAGCATCACCGGGATCATGTGGCTGCGACGCCGGCGCGAACCGCGGGCGATGTGCTGGGCGGACGAAAAGAAGGTCATGAACCAAACGGCTTGAGGTGGCCCCGGGGGCTCGAATCACCCCGCAAATATGCCATGCGCCGGCGGGCTTTCGCACGATTTCGCGCGGCTGGGACCGGCGCGAGCCATGTCCTGGGAGTGGTTCCGGCCGTCGGCGTTAACCTTTCCTTAAGGATAGTGTGGCGGCAGCCGGCCGATTTTGCGATGCAGGGGGGGAGTTGGTGGAAGTTGGTTGTGTAGCGGAAGTGCCTTTCGATGTCGCCTGATGCGTTGAATTCCCTGTTCTCCCTTTGCATCGGCTTCGCCCTCGCGGGCGCGCTGGCCAGCGGATATCAGGCCCTGGCGCAGCGCCCGGCGGGATTCGGACTGCTGCAGCAGGGCGTGGCGCCGCAGGCTTTCGCCGCCGTCCCGTTCCTGGTGTTCGCCGCCCCCTTCATCATCATGCGCAACACCTTGCGCGGCGCGCGGATCGAACGCCGCCGCTTCCAGTTCGTGATGATGGCGACCATGCTGGCGGGTTTCTGGAGCCTGATGTCCGGCACGTTTTTCCTGATGACGCTGCGCGCCGCCGGGGTGCTGGCCTGAGCCAAACGTCTATGTCAATGTCGCCGCGAACCGGAGACTGACAAGGCATGGCGATCTACGAACTCGACGGGCAGGCGCCCGAACTCCCTGCGGACGGAAACTTTTTCATCGCCGACACCGCCACGGTGATCGGCAGGGTCCGTTTGCACAATGCCGCGAGCGTGTGGTTCGGCGTTGTGTTGCGCGGTGACAATGAGTGGATCGAGATCGGCGAAAACTCCAATGTGCAGGACAATTCGACCTGCCACACCGACATGGGTTTTCCGCTGACGATCGGAAAGAATTGCACGGTCGGTCACAACGTCATCCTGCACGGCTGCACGCTTGAGGACGATGCGCTGGTCGGGATGGGTTCGATTGTGATGAACGGCGCCAGGATTGGCCGTGGCAGCATCGTCGGCGCGGGCTCGGTGATCACCGAAGGCAAACAGTTTCCCGAATACTCCCTGATCATCGGGTCGCCGGCGCGGGTGATCCGCACGCTCGATCCCGCGCAAGTCGCCAGGATGGGAAGCGCGGCCAAATTCTACGTCGTCAACGGCGTGCGATTCAAAAAAGGCATGCGGAAAGTCGGCTGAAGCAGGCCGGGCGTTTCAAGTCCCTTCCGCCTGACCAGCTTCCATTTCGCCGGCCGATTTTTCGTGGCCGGCGGCCCACAGCGCATGTTCGTCGCTGCCGTCCCGGTACGGATTGGCTTCTGCGGGAATGTTTTTCCGCGCGGCGCGCTGGCCTCGTTCGAACGGATCCGGGTCGGTGGTCATGGTGTGGGTTTCCTCGATGGCTTTGATCTTGTCTTGTGCTTGGCCGTATCCGCGAGCGTGGCGCTCTTGCGAAGCGCATCCTTCAGGTCGACGGGGATACCGTGCTTTTTGAGCAGGTCGGCGAAGGCTTCATCCGCCAGTTCCTGAAGGGTTGCCATCCTGTCGCGGCCCAGCTGCTTCAGCTTGTCGATGGTGTCGTCGTCGAAGGCGATCAATTTCCGCATCTGCCCGCCTGCGCCGGCTGCCATGCCGGGATTCAAGTGATTCTATCGATAAAAGTTCCGCGGGAGGAGTTAGAGCCTGACCATTCCCGTATTCCCAGTTGGCGCGGATTTGAGGCCGATGCTGCGGACGTCGCGGCGTAAGCGTTCCTGCAGCGGAGCTGGGTGAACGGACTCCGATGGGGAGCTGCTGTCGCCGGCGGCAGGGGCAAGGCGGTCAAATAAAAGTCCCTCGGCCCGGAACAAATCCTGCAGACTGGGTGTAGTCTTTACTTAGAGGGGGCTTTTCCTCAGTCCGCCGATGCGCCGCTTGCCTTGATCCATGGATGCTCACCATGCTCACGGCCCCGGCCTTGACCTTGCTGTTCCTGGGTGTCGTCGTCGGTTTGGGCGCGGCCTTTGTGTGGATGTTCTGGGAATTCGAGCAGATGAAGCTGCGCCGTCACCGCGGTCGCGTCAGAGAGGTCGCGAGACCTCGTCGTCGGAACCGCCCGCGATAGCGCGCCGCCCGGAATCGCCTGCATCGCGCCGATCGCTGCTGGATCAAGAGCCCGGATAAAAAACAAGGCCGCCGACGCAGTATAACGCCAACGGCCTTGCCAGCCCCGGATATTGAAATTGGCTTGCGCCATCCGGTGAATTGTTCAATGACCCGGAAGACTACGGGCATATGTGATCCAGTTCACATTCGGCGAAAAAAGGTCTGACAGCGATCTTGATGCGGGCAACTGCGCGGTCTATCGGCGCGAAGTTTCTCCCAGCGGCGCGGCTACTGGTTTAGCTCCGCGATTTGGCACGCTTGCGCTGCGACACCGCGCTGCGCTTGGTCCGGTTTGGCGACTTTCGAACCGACGGCGGAGTTGAGGGTTCGGAAGTCTGGGCGCTGGCGAACGACTGGCGCAGGCCATCGATCGCGCCGGTCAGACTTCCCACTTGCTCGGACAGCCGCCGGGTCTCGCTTTGCTGGGCGGCCAGAAGGCGCCTGACGGTCTGCAGCTGGTCCTGGACCACCTGCAGCTGGTCGATCGATTCCTGCTGGGTCGCTTCCAGCCCCTTGGTTTTCTCCACCAGTTGCTCGGAAGCCTGTGCGGTCCGGGCCTGCAACTGCCTGGTGGCAACGACGCGGTCCGGTTCGGGCGAGGTGCCGGTGTAGCCGCGCCACAACGCGATGGATCCGGCTCCGGCCACCAGGATGACGAATATGGCGGCGGCGAGGGCAATGGGCTGCGAACTGATGCGCGTGAGGCCGTTGTTCCTGGTGTGACTGAATTCAATCATGGGACTCCAAAGCCTGGCAGAAGGCGAAAGTTCCAGCACGCTCGACGCCTGCCTACCGGCACGACGCGACTATTGATATCGCTGAGCAGCGACCGGGCCGCTTAGCTGCACGGGTGTCGTCGGCCGTCCTGGCCGCGGTAGTTCGCCGATGACTGTCCACAAAGGCGATCAAAGCCATCATAGATGCCGTAGGGCCGTTCAGTCAGGGGAACGACGACCCGGTCCGGCGGCGCCGTCGTTCCCGGATAAAAATCGGCAGGACCGTAGTTGTGGGAGAAGTCGATGATCAACGGGTTGTCATGGTAGGGCTGGACGCGCTGGCGATGAACACGGACATCGGCGTCGGCGGCAAACGCGGGCACGGAAACCACGACCAGGGCCGCGGCAGCCAGCAATCTCAATGTCATCTCGCCCTCGTTTTCCGATCAGGTGCCAAATTCTAGCGGCATCGGGTGGGGCGGTAAAGGGAAGAGGGCGCTGAACGACGGTCCTTCCACCGGGTCTTGCCGGGCCCGTTCGCGCCGAACCGCGGCCTGACATCAAGCTGCTGAAATATCAGCGGTTTAATGATCCCAAAAAAGTTGCGGCCAGCCTTTGGGGGAAGGCTGGCCGCGCGCGATCCGGTCTGGGACGGGGAGGGGTGGGGATGTGACCGGGTCGCGTGTCCTGTAATTCTCTGTCTGTCAGCGGTCTCTGGCGCTGGCGGTGGCAACGGCCGGGCGGCTGTCGCCAAGCGAGACCCATACGTTGGGATCGCCCTGCGACTGACGCTTGACGAAGCGGTATCCGGTCTCGGTCCAGGCCACGACGTTTTCGTTCTGGTTGTCGAGCACGAACTCGCCCTTGTCGCTTTTCACGGTCAGCACCGCGTGGCCTTCGCCTTTCTTGTCGCGCACCACCGTGATCAGCAGCGCTTCGCGCGGCCAGCCGGCGTCCATCAGCATCTTGCGCTTCAACAGCACGTAGTCCTCGCAGTCGCCGTAGCCGTCCGTCGGCAACGACCATTTCTCGATCGTGCCCCAATGATCCATGTCGGTCATCGGCTTGACGGTCTCGTTGACCCACTTGTTGACCCGTATGAGGTCCCGCCATGCCGTCTGCGACATCACGATATCCCGTGGCTGCGATGCGCGGCCGCGGCAATCGCCGGGATTTTCGGCGCAGAATTCGACCCAGCCGATCGGCGAGCGCGTGGTGTCGCCAAGGCTCGCATAGAGCGTCTCACCGGCCTGCGCCGGCGCATTCAATCCAATCAGGATGGCGACGACCGCCAATCCTTTCCCCTGTCCCCCGAACCCAAACATTGTGGCCCCCGTTTCTTGTTGGGACCATGTTTCGCACAAAGGTTTTGCGCCGCCGCTAAGTAATCCAAGTACATTTGAGGAGAATATAAGTAAAATACGCGGAAAATTAGTTCTATACTTGAATAAAATTTGTCTAAAATTGTAAAAAACTGCAATTGTTTCAAATTGTAGGGATTAACGAACCGGTGCCCGTCAGTGCAGGGTTTGAAGCAGCAAAAGCCCGCGCCGTTAACCGGTTTTGGCCGGTGCCGAAACTGCAAAAGGCGGCATCCGCAATGCGGACACCACCTTCGGGTCTCGTGAAAACCGGGGAATTGCGGGTTGAAGCGCTTTACCGCGCGGTAACGCTGTCTTCGAGCGTCTCGGCCAGCTGCTCGTGAACGAACTCCAGGGCAAAACCTTCCTCGAGGTTTCGCACCACCCGGGACTGCACCTTGCCGAGCAGGACCAGGGATTTCAGCGGCGGGCGGTTTTCCGCGGCGATGGCGGCGCCCGACAGCGACATGTCGATGATCCGGCAGGTCATCTTGGTGCCGTCTTCGAGCGTGAGCAGCGAAATCGGGTTGCGCGGGATGATACGGTCGTGGCGGCGGTCTTCCGGCAGATTGAGGATGTCGCGGTTGGCCAGCCAGGTCAGCTGGGCGGCGAGCTTGTCGCGCTTGCGGGCGGTGGCGCCGACGCTCATCGCGAAACCATTGTCGATGATGCGGGTGATCTTGCCCTCGACCCGGCCGATATGGTCGAGATAGGCGATCACGCGGTCGCCGACATTGCCGATGCCCGGCGCCAGCAGGGCCAACCCGCCCGGCGACATATTGATGATCTGGCAGGGAAACTCGCGGCGATCCGGCAGCATATAGCGGCCGAGCAGGTGAACCTTCACCCGCTGGAAGCGCCGGCGCTCCTCGGCGGCCGGCAAAATCGTTTTTTTGTGCGCCAACGCCATCTTCGCCACCACCGACCACCGGCTTCTCGGTGTCCCCAAACCCTACGGCCAGCAGGGTTAACGAGGAGTTAGCGGCGGTTGCATGAAGGGTGGGTCACGCCACTTTGGGCATTCCCGCGGCAATCCGGTTGAAGCCCCACAACAGCACCGGGCACAGTAAGATCATCGCCGCGCCGAAATCGAAGGCCGCCGCCGCGCTGCCGGCCCATTCGGCGCAGGCGCCGCCGATCACCGGTCCCAGCATCATGCAGCCATAGTACATGGTGAAAAACAGGCCCATGCCGATCGCCCGCGTCGCCGGCTGCAGAACGCGGGCGGGCAGGCTCATGATCGGGCCGGCGGGCAGGCCGCTCACCAATCCAATCGCAATCACCGTCGGGATCACGGCGCTGCTGCGCGGCAGCACAAGCATCAGGGCGGCGAAAATAATGCTGCCGGCAATCAGGATGAATTGCGGACGTTGGGTCCGGTCGGCCAGAAAGCCGCCTGATGGAACCGAGGCCACCGCCAGCCACAAGACGATGCTGATGATCGATCCCGCTAATGCGATCGACCAGCCGCGCTCGACCAGCATGGTCGGCCCGAAGCTGAAGATGATGGCGAAGCCGATATTGAACAGGCCCCAGATCAGCCCCGCCGCGATCACGGCGGTCGCGGCGCTGCGATCGAGCCGCGCGCGTGCCGTGGGCGCGATCGCGGCATCCGCGGGCGGCCGGTACAGGGTCGCGAGCAGCACGATACCGCAGGCGATGAAGGCTGCGACGCCAAGATGCACCGCGCCGACGCCATGGCCGGTGCCGATCCATGGCAGCACCAGCAGCGAGACCGCGATGCCGGCGGGCCATGAATTGACGAAGATCGCCATCGCGGTGGCGATCTCCTTGCCCGCGAACCAGTCCGTCATCATCTTCGTCAGCTGGACCGTGAGAATGACGCCGCCGGCGCCCGCGACCAGCCGGCCGGTAATCTGGATGCTCCACGAGGGAGCTGTCGCCATCACCACGCTGCCCGCGAGCATCAGCAGCAGCGCGCCGAGCACCGTCGTCCTGTCGCCGAACCTTTGCCCGATCGCGCCGCCCGGCAATGCCAAGGCGATGCCGGGCGCGAAATACAGTCCGATCAGGACACCGATATCGGCGATGCTGACGCCGAATTCGCTGGTCAGCAGCGGCGCCACC
>JAYSPJ010000858.1:0-2478 GCA_043722155.1 Bradyrhizobium sp. | reverse complement strand
CTCGTCGTATTTCCTGCAGGCCTTCCGACGCATCGGCCTGGTGCCGGATTGCGGCTCGACCTGGCTGTTGCCGCGGCTGATCGGCAAGGCGCGCTCGGTCGAACTGTCGCTGATGGGCGAGCGGCTGCCGGCCGAAAAGGCGCTGGAATGGGGTCTGGTCAACCGGGTCTATGACGACGCGGTCCTGATGGAAGAGACCATGAAGCTCGCCCATGAGCTGGCCAACGGCCCGACCATCGCGCTGTCGCTGATCCGCCAGCTGTACTGGGAGAGCCCGGACAACTCGTTCGAGGACCAGCTCAACCTCGAATTCGAATCGCAGCGGCTGGCGGGTTCGGCTGATGATTTCAAGGAAGGCGTCACCGCGTTCCTCGAGAAGCGTCCCGCCAAATTCAAGGGCAGATGATGCAGGAAGCGCTCGGGCGCTGCGTCGCGTCGTGGTGTCCGGGTGCCACCGGCGTCACCAACGTCGCGCGCCTGTCCGGCGGCGCCAGCCAGGAGACCTGGTCGTTCGACATTGTCCACCCCGGCGGCAATATCGGCGCGATCCTGCGCCGGGCGCCGCAGGGCCATGGCGCGTCGCCGCGCGCAGTCGGGCTGGATGTCGAGTCCATCCTGATGCAGCGCGCCTTCGACGCCGGCGTGCCCTCGCCACGCGTGCTGCATGTGCTGCAGCCGCAGGACGAACTCGGCACCGGTTTTATGATGGCGCGGGTGGAGGGCGAGACCATTCCGCGCAAGATTTTGCGCGATGCCGAGTTTGCGCAAGCACGTCCGAAACTTGCGCGCCAGATCGGCGGGATTCTGGCCGGTATCCACGGACTCGACTTCGCGCAACTGCCGGCCCTTCGCCACATGACGGCGGCGAAGGAAATCGACGAACTGGAGCGGGATTATCGCGGTTTTGACTGGCCGCGGCCGGTGTTCGAACTGGCGTTGCGCTGGCTGCGCGAGCGCGATCCCGGTCCGTCCCAGGAGGTGACGCTGGTGCATGGCGACTTCCGTCACGGCAATCTCATCATCGGTGCCGACGGCGTGCGTGCGGTGCTGGACTGGGAACTCGCGCATACCGGCGATCCCATGGAAGATCTGGGCTGGGTCTGCGTCAATTCGTGGCGTTTCGGCGAGATCGACAAGCCGGTCGGCGGCTTTGGCACGCGCGAGGAACTGTTCACCGGCTACCAGGAGGCCGGCCGCCGCGTCGATCCCGATCGGGTGAAATTCTGGGAAGTGATGGGCACGCTGCGCTGGGGCGTGATGTGCTGCGGCATGATGCAGCGTTTTCGCATCGGTCCCGAGCACTCCATCGAGCGCGCCATGATCGGCCGCCGCTCGTCGGAAACCGAGATCGATCTGTTGCGGTTGTTAGCACCGCGAGGGAAATGAGATGCAGGACGAACCGACACCGGAAGAACTGACCAAGGCGGTTGCGGATTTTCTGCGCAACGACATCGCGCCGGTTCTCAGCGGCCACAACGCCTTCAAGCTGCGGGTCGCGATCAACGCGCTGGATCTGGTGACACGACAGCTCGAGCTGGAACAGGACAGCGATGCCGCCGAAGTGGCGCGGCTGTCGCAGTTACTGGGCCAACAGGGCTCGCTCGGCGAACTCAACCGCGCGCTCGCCGACCGGATCGCGAAAGGGGAGGCCGATTTGCAAACGCCTGGACTCACCGAGCACCTCTGGCAGACCACGATGGACAAGCTGGCGGTCGATCAGCCGAATTACGGGTCTTACAAGAGGGAGTTGGGAGGGAAGTAGGTTGGCGCTGTTCCATCCACGTCGTCATTCCGGGATGGTGCGCCAGCACCAGACCCGGAATCTCGAGATTCCGGGTTCGATGCTTCGCATCGCCCCGGAATGACGAAACCTTACTTCCCCACCCATTTCGGCGGACGCTTCTCCGAAAACGCCTTCGGGCCCTCGATGTAGTCCTGCGACGCCGCCATCGCCTTCACGGCGGGATATTCGCGCTGCTCGGATATCGCCTGCTCGAGCGAGACCGACAGGCCTTTCTGGATCGCCTGCTTGGAGGCGCGGATCGACATCGGCGAATTCTTGCAGATGGCCTCGGCCCAGCGCTCCGCGGCCGCCAGCGCCTCGCCTTGCGGCACCACTTCGTTGACAAAACCGAGTTCCTTGCCTTCGGCCGCGCCGACGTGGCGCGCGGTCAGGATCATGCCCATGGCGCGCTTCAGCCCGATCTGGCGCGGCAGCCGGTGTACGCCGCCGGCAAGGGCTGCGAGGCCGACGCGCGGTTCCGGCAGCGCGAAGGTCGCATTCTCCGAGGCGATGATGATGTCGCAGGCCAGCGCGATCTCAAAACCGCCGCCCATGGCGACGCCGTTGACCGCGGCGATGATCGGCTTGTCGCAGTCGAAGCGCGAGGTGAGGCCGGCAAAGCCGCCGGTGTCCCAGCCGCGCTTGCCGCCCGCCGCCTGCCATTTCAGGTCGTTGCCGGCGCAGAACGCCTTGTC
>JAYSPJ010000857.1:0-3634 GCA_043722155.1 Bradyrhizobium sp. | reverse complement strand
TGGCACAGCGCCGGCACCTATCGCATCGGCGATGGCCGGGGCGGGGCTGGGGCCGGGCAGCAGCGCTTCGCGCCGCTCAACAGCTGGCCGGACAACGTGAACCTCGACAAGGCGCGCAGGTTGCTGTGGCCGATCAAGCAGAAGTACGGCAACAAGATCTCGTGGGCCGATCTGATGATCCTCACCGGCAACGTCGCCCTCGAGTCGATGGGGTTCAAGACGTTCGGTTTCGGCGGCGGGCGCGCTGATGTCTGGGACCCCGAACAGGACATCTACTGGGGCTCCGAAGGCAAGTGGCTGGCCGACGAGCGCTACAGCGGCGACCGTGATCTTCAGAATCCTCTCGCCGCCGTGCAGATGGGCCTGATCTACGTCAATCCGGAAGGGCCGAACGGCAATCCGGATCCACTCGCGTCGGCCAAGGATATTCGTGACACGTTCGGCCGCATGGCGATGAACGACGAAGAAACCGTCGCGCTGATTGCTGGCGGACACACCTTCGGCAAGACCCACGGCGCCGGCGATACGTCGCTGGTGGGCCCGGAGCCGGAAGCCGCCCCCATCGAGGAGCAGGGCCTCGGCTGGAAGAACGCCTATGGCAGCGGCAAAGGCGGTGACACCATCGGCAGCGGCCTGGAAGTCGTCTGGACCACGACGCCAACGAAGTGGAGCAACAACTTCTTCTGGAACCTGTTCGGCTACGAATGGGAACTGACCAAGAGCCCGGCCGGCGCGCACCAGTGGATACCGAAGCATGGCGCAGGCGCCGGTACGGTGCCGGATGCGCACGACCCGTCCAAGCGTCACGTGCCATCCATGCTGACCACCGACCTCGCCTTGCGGTTCGATCCTGCTTACGAAAAGATTTCCAGGCGCTTCCACGAAAATCCGGATCAGTTCGCGGATGCGTTTGCCCGAGCCTGGTACAAGCTCACGCACCGCGACATGGGCCCGATCGTGCGCTATCTCGGCCCGCTCGTTCCGAAGGAGGAGCTGCCGTGGCAAGACCCCATTCCCGCAATCGATCATGAGCTGATCGGGGAGCAGGACATTGCCGCGCTGAAGGCCAAGATCCTCGCATCCGGCCTGTCCGTGTCCCAATTGGTCTCGACCGCCTGGGCCTCTGCCTCGACGTTCCGCGGCTCCGACAAGCGCGGTGGCGCGAACGGCGCGCGCATTCGCCTCGCGCCGCAGAAGGATTGGGACGTCAACCAGCCGGCTCAGCTGGCGACGGTGCTTCAGAAGCTCGAAGCGATCCAGAAGGAATTCAACGCTTCGCAGTCCGGCGGCAAGAAAGTCTCGCTCGCCGACCTGATCGTTCTCGGCGGCAGCGCCGCGATCGAGAAGGCCGCGAAGGACGCCGGTCACGATGTGAAGGTGCCTTTCGCGCCGGGCCGTATGGACGCGTCGCAGGAACAAACCGACGTCGAATCCTTTGCTCCGCTGGAGCTGACCGCTGACGGTTTCCGCAACTATCTCCGTGGCAAGCCGCGCATATCCGCTGAGGAGCAGTTGGTGGATCGGGCTCAATTGCTGACGCTGACGGCGCCTGAGATGACGGTGCTCGTCGGCGGTCTGCGTGCCCTGAACGCCGGACAGCCGGCGCACGGCGTCTTCACCAAGCGGCCCGAGACGCTGACGAACGACTTCTTCGTCAACCTGCTCGACATGAGCACGCAATGGCAGCCGTCCGCCGGCTCCGAAGGCGTGTTCGAAGGGCGCGACCGCAAGACGAACGAGGTCAAGTGGACCGGCACCCGGGTCGACCTGATCTTCGGTTCGCACTCCCAGCTCCGGGCCCTCGCGGAAGTCTATGCGTGTGCGGACTCGAAGCAGAAGTTCGTGAAAGACTTCGTGGCGGCGTGGACCAAGGTGATGAATGCCGATCGCTTTGATCTCGCCTGATCGCCGCGGAAAGGTTTTCGAGGCCGCATGACCCGCGCGAAAGCGGCCGGGATCGCCCAGCAGCAGCAGCAGATGCCGCGGGGCCAGCAAGCGGCGGAATAACTGCCGCGTGTGAAGTTGAAGAAGCCCTCGCGATAGTATCGCGGGGGCTTTTTCTTTGTCTGCCCGCAGGACTTGTTTGAAAGCCGCCGCCGCCGATCCGTCCCGCCAGATCCGGGGAATATGACGCGATCGCGCGGGTCTGGATGAACGGCCGGGCCTCGACGGGACTCGAAGAGGCCGGCAACAGCGCGAAGCGCGTCTTCATACGAGCTGACCGGGCAACCCGGTATTCGAGAGACGGCAGCGATTGATCGATGAGCAGCAGCGTACCGGATGCACCGCATTTGCGGGGCATGACAGGTTTTGACAACCCTACTCCGCGACGTTCTTCAGCGCTTCCGGCCGCGGCATCGAGATGATGTTGTAGCCGGAATCGACATAGTGGATTTCTCCAGTAACGCCGCCCGACAGATCCGAGAGCAAATACAATGCCGAGCCGCCGAGCTCATCCAGCGTGACGCCGCGCCCGAGCGGCGAATGCTTCTGCTGGAACGCGAACATCGCGCGCGCATCGCCGATGCCTGAGCCCGCCAGCGTGCGGATCGGGCCGGCCGAGATCGCGTTGACGCGGATGTTGCGCGGTCCGAAATCGGCGGCAAGGTATCGCACCGAGGCTTCCAGCGCCGCCTTGGCGACGCCCATCACGTTATAATTCGGCATCACCCGCATCGAGCCGCCGAAGGTCAGCGTGATCATCGCGCCACCGGTGGCGGGCATCAGCTCCGCCGCGCGTTTGGCCAACTCGGTGAACGAAAAACAGGAGATCACCATGGTGCGCGAGAAATTCTCGCGGCTGGTGTCGGCATAGCGGCCCTTCAACTCATTCTTGTCGGAAGCGCCGATGGCGTGCACCAGGAAGTCCAGCTGCCCCCATTTCGCGCGCAGCGTTTCGAACACCGCATCGACGCTGGCGATGTCCTCGACATCGCAGGGCAGCACCAGCGGGACACCGAGCTGTTCGGCCAGCGGCCTGACGCGCTTGCCGAGCGCCTCGCCCTGATAGGTAAAGGCCAGTTCGGCGCCCTGCGCCGCCAGCGTCCTGGCAATGCCCCACGCAATCGAATGATCATTGGCGACACCCATGATCAGCCCGCGCTTGCCCTTCATCAGGTCCTGCATACTCGCCACGCTTTCCTTTGCGTCATGCCCGGGCATAGCCGTTTGAAGAACGGCGTCGCCTTCGCTCGCCTATGACCCGGGCATCCACGTCTTTCTGACCTCACATGGATCAAGACGTGGATGGCCGGGACGAGCCCGGCCATGACGGTGAATTGAGATAATCAGGTCGTGCGTAATCTCACGCATCCATCCGCTTGAACACCAGCGTGGCGTTGGTACCGCCGAACCCGAAGGAGTTCGAAAGCACGGTGCCGAGCTTCACATTATCGATGCGCTTGCGCACGATCGGCATGTCGGCGAACACAGGATCGAGCTCGGTGATGTTGGCGCTTTCACAGATGAAGCCGTTTTGCATCATCAGCAGCGAATAGATCGCCTCCTGCACGCCGGTGGCGCCGAGCGAATGTCCGGTCAGCGCCTTGGTCGCCGAAATCGGCGGGCACTTGTCGCCGGTTCCGAACACCTTGCGGATCGCCTCGATCTCGGGCGGATCGCCCGCCGGCGTCGA
>JAYSPJ010000856.1:0-5961 GCA_043722155.1 Bradyrhizobium sp. | reverse complement strand
TCGGGGATGTAGAAGCCGAACGCCGATTTCCGCGGCGGCCATTCCTTGTACTTGTCCTTTTTCGGCAGATACTCGATCGCGCGCCAGGCGAGGTTCATCGAATCGTGCGGCTGCCAGGCGGCGGAGGCCGGATTGCCGGGATCGGGCAGGCAGCCCGGCCTGACGTAGCTGAACGAGGAGTTCTTGCGCTGGCGGCCCCAGCCGAGCTGGTTGACGGTGCGGCGGTCGACCGCGAGCCCGCATTTCACCGCCTCCTCGATCATCCACAGCAGCGGATATTTCGACAGCGCGCTCTGCTTCTCCGGATAGCCGCCGCCGATATCGGCGTGCACGCCGGCGAACCAGACCTGCAGCGAATCCTGGTCCTTCCATTTGTCTTTCGGGGCGTAGCGGTGCGGCCGGAATTTGCTGCCCTCGTCCCAGGGCTGCAGCCGGAACATGCGGCGCTTCTCGTCGATCGAGATCGCCTGGCGAAAGATCTCGATGCTCGGATTGTGCCGCACGAAGGCCAGCGTCTCCAGGCTCGGCCGGTACAGCCGGTCCGGCCGCGGCACGATCACGCTGGCCACGGTGTCCCAGACCCCGACGAATTTGATGGTCGGCCATTGCACGCTGAGGATGCGGGCATATTGCGCCGCCTGGTCCTCTTTCGGCGGGGTGACGTCGGCCGGCGCGCCGGCGTCGGTGAGCTGGCTCGGGTGGAAGCCAAAGGCGGGGCCGGAAAAATCCGAGCTGAACTGCTTGTAGGCGGTGAGCCCGGAGCCCGCGAGATTGCCTTGCGGCTTGGCGATCAGCCCGACCTTGTGGATCAGCCCCGCCAGCGCCCGCACGGTGTAGGCGCCGCGCGAAAAGCCGAACAGCCAGATGTCGTCGCCTTCGCGAAAATTGTCGACGATGAACTCGTAGGAATTGAGGATATTGTCGTCCAGCCCGTAGCCGGTGGCGAGCCCGAAGATCGCCGACAGGTCCTGCCGCCATTTCTTCCACGGATTCGGCCGCGCCAGCGTGCCGACCCCGGGATCGTAGAACACCAGCTGGTTCGGCGCCGTCCTCTCGGTCTTGCGCAGGCAGCGATAGAGCTTGAGGACGTTGGAAATGTTCTCGCTGATCTCGTTGCCGGTGCCGTCGCAGCAAATGACGATGTTTCTCATGGATGCGCGCCTCCAGGTTGCAGCCGGAAGTTTAGTGAACGGTGAGGCGGATGGCTATTGGGAGTTGGGAGGGCGGTGTCACAGCGGATGCGGCCCGAAATTCCCTGCTGATCGCGTGGCGCGTCACCCACACCCCAATTGCCCCTCAAACCAATCCCCCAGCGCCGCCGCCAGCGGTCCCCACGCCCGCTGCAGCCCGCCGAACTGCCTGACACCCCCCCGATACATCCCGCGCAGCTCCAGCTCGATCGCGGGCAGATCGACTCCGACTACCTTTCCCTCCCGCACGATCGTCCGCCCGTCCACCACGACATCGCGCACCATGGAGGCGTTGCCGCGCGCGAACAGCAGCTGCAGCGGGTCGACCGCCATGATGGCGTCGCGGTCGAGGCGGTCGAGGTCGATGGTGACGAAATCGGCCGGCGCGCCCGGCGTGAGCTCGCCGGGGCCGGGGGCGCCGGTGGCGGCGCGGCCGTTGCGGATGGCGAGGCCGAAAAATTCGGGCCGGGTCCAGGTGCGCGCAAAACCGAGGCCACCATGGGCGAGCTGCACCAGCCGCATCTCGCGGATCACGTCGTCGTCCTCGTCGAGCGCGAGGCCGTCGACGCCGACCGCGATGGCGCAGCCGCATTTGTGCGCGGCGGCGATCGGGGCCAGACCGGAATGCAGATGCAGGTTGGACGAGAAATTGGTGACGAGGCGCGCGCCGGATGCGGCGATCATCTCCAGTTCGTCCGGCCGGGCGTGGATGCCATGGGCCAGCGTCAGGCGGTTCGACAACAGGCCGATGTCGCGCAGATAGCGGACGATACCGTCCGGGAAATGCTGGTCGGCCCAGGCGCGCTGATAGGTGGTCTCCAGCAGATGCATGTGCACGCGGCGGCCGGTGCGGGCTGAGCTTTCGGCGATCGCCTCCAGCAGCGGGCGCGAGCACCACTGTACCCCGGCGGGGCCGAACTGCACGTCGAGCCTCTCGCCCGCTATCTCCGCCGCAATGGTCTCGGTCAGCTCGATGTAATCGCGCGGCGACATTGCGGGGCGGACGAACAGTTGCTCGACGCTGCTGCGGTCCTCGGCCGAGAGGGCTGCTAAAACCTGTTCGCTGTCGCCATACACGACCGGGTTCTGGTCGCGCACCGCGAGTGCAAAGGCGATGCGGATGCCGACATCGTCAGCCGCGCGGGCGATCTCCCTGGCCTCCTCGACCATCGGCAGGGTGCCGCTCGGCCTGGTGTAGTGGATCATGACAGCGCCGCAGCCTGACCGTGCCGAGCGGGCCATCGCGGCGGCGGCGGCGAGGTATGGATCGGGCGGCGTGCCGAAGGCGGAGCGGAGGATCCAGCTTTCCAGCGGCATGTCGACGGCGCCAAAGGAGGACGCGGTCGGTCGGGCGTGATCGTGGGCGTTGACGAAGGCGGGAATGACAAAGGTGCGCCGCGCCTGAGGCGGAGCAGCGGCCTGGCCGATGGAGGTGATGATGCCGTTGTCGTGCCGCAGCACGACGTTGTCGACGGTGCCGCGGTCAGGGCCGGCGAACAGACTGGTTGCTGTTACTTCGCTGGCCATGACCGCGGATCCTTCGCTAAGCGAGACGCATCGGCTGGCGACGCTCTTCACTCCCCTCCCCACCGCTTCTTCGCGGGGGGAGGGGAGAAGCCCGGCCATGACGATAGGAGAGTTCTCAGTTCGCCGTATAGACCAGTTCGCGCTCGGCGCGCGGTGGCAAGAATTCCCGCGAAAACACTTCAGACGGCGTCGGCGCGCGGGCGAGCTGATAGCCCTCGACCACGATGCCGATGGCGCGGGTCATGCGGTCGTCCTTGACGTCGCCGACGCCGATCTCCTTCATCTCGGGCGAGACGATCAGTCTGTCGTAGGAAAACTGCAGCCGGCGCTTTTCGACCTCGGCATTGATCAGGTTGTCGTAACCGACCGTCGCCTTCATGCCGGCGTTCTGGTCTTTTGCCACCGCGATCACCGCCTTGTTGACGGCGCGGACCAGCCCCGCGACCGCCTTCGGATTCGACGCCAGCAGCTTTTTTGAGACCATCATGCCGTTGGAATAGAGATCGAGCCCGTAATCGCCAAACGAGAACCAGTTGAAATCCTTGTCGGGATCCTGCCGGTTCAGCACGAGGTTGAAATAGCTGGTGATGTTGAACACCAGTGCTGCGTCGATATCGCCCTTGATCAGCATCGGCTCCTGCAGGTTCGGCGCCATGTTGGAGATCTTTATCTTGTCGTTATCCAGCCCGTTCTTCCTGGCGAATACCGGCAGCAGCCGCGTGGTCGGCGTGCCCTGCGCGCCGCCCAGCGTATGGGTCTCGAAATCCTTGATGGTCTTGATGCCGCTGCTCTTCTTGGAGACGATCGCGAACGGCGGCTGGTTCCAGATCATGTAGACCATGACCGGCGCGTCCGCCGGCCTCGTCGAGGCATTCTGGATGATGGCGTTCATGTCGCCGAAGCCTGCGTCATAGGCGCCGGACATCACCCGCGTCACCGTGGCGCCGGAGCCCTCGCCCTGGTCGATCACCACGTTGAGGCCTTCCTCCTTGAAGAATCCGTTGTCCTTGGCATAGAAGAACGCGGCATCGCTGCCCTGCGTCTTCCAGCCCAGCGTGAATTTTATCGTGGTTTCCTGTGCCGCGGCTGCGCCCGCGAACAGGACCATTCCCATCAGTGCGGCACTTGATCTGGCTAGCATGGTGATCTCCTCGACTTGGTTGGATGGCGAAACTTACGTCGTGATCAGGTCGTTCTTGCGGGTGGCCCAGCCGGTGACGCGGCCCTCGATGACGGCGAAGATGGCGTAGAGCGCGACGCCGAGGGCCGCGAGCACGAACAGCCCGGCGAACACCAGCGGCACGTTGAAATTCGACGACGCGGTCATCATGACGTTGCCGATGCCGCGGTTGGAGGCGACCGTCTCCGACAGCACCGCGCCGACGAAGGCGTAGCTGATCGCGACCTTCAGCGAGGCGAAGAAGAACGGCATGGTGCGGGGCAGGCCGACATTCCAGAGGATGTCGAACTTGGTGGCGCCGAGGGCCTTCAGCACGTCTTCCAGTTCCGGCTCCGTGGTGGCGAGGCCCGTCGCGATATTGACGACGATCGGAAAGAAGCAGATCGACAGCGCGGTGAGCACCGCCGGCACCGAGCCCGATCCGAACCAGAGCACGAAGATCGGCACCAGCGCGACCTTCGGGATCGAGGAAAAGCCGACCAGCAGCGGATAGGCGGTATCGTATGCGGTTTTGGAAACCCCGATGATGGCGCCGAGCACCACGCCGAGTGCGACGCCCAGCACGAAGCCGATCATGGTGGTCGCCAGCGTCTGCAGGATGTGCGGCCACAGCAGCGGAAATTTCTCGACCAGCGTCACGATGATCTGCGACGGCCGCGGCAGCACCAGGTCGGACATGCCGGTGATCAGGCAGAACAGTTCCCAGCCGGCGAAGAACAGCACGATGAGAGCGGCCGACCAGGCTTTTTGGCGATAATCGAGCTCAGGCATGGTTGGCTCCCTCGCCGGGTGCAGCGGTGCGCTCGCCGACGATGAACTCGCGCAGGCGCTGGTTGAGCGCGACGAAATCCGGCTCGAAGGTCATCGCCACGGTGCGCGGGCGCGCGAACGTCACCTGGCGATCGTCGAGGATGCGGCCCGGCCGCGCGCTCATCACGCAGATGCGGCTGGCGAGAAAGCCGGCCTCGCGCAGGTCGTGGGTGACCAGCAGCACGGTCGGCCGATGCGCCATCCAGAGCGCCTGCAGGATCGACCACAGCTCCTCGCGGGTGAACTGGTCGAGCGCGCCGAACGGCTCGTCGAGCAGCAGCATGCGCGGCTCGTGGATCAGCGCGCGGCACAGATTGGCCCGCTGCAGCATGCCGCCGGAAAGCTGCCACGGGAAGCGGCGCCCAAAACCTTTCAGGCCGACCTGTTCGAGCAGCGCATTGGCCTTGTCGCGGAACACCGTGCGCTTGAGTTTTCCGAACTGCGAACGGTAAGGCTCGACGATCTTGAGCGGCAGCATGATGTTCTGCTCGATCGTCAACCACGGCAGCATGGTCGGATTCTGGAACGCCATGCCGATCCGCAAGGCTTTCGCCGCGACCTCGCGGCCGCCGAGGATGACGACGCCGGTCGAGGGCTGCACCAGGCCCGCGACGAGCCGCAGGATGGTCGACTTGCCGCAGCCGGACGGTCCGACCAAAGCGACGAATTCGCCGTCGCCGATCTTCAGCATGGTGCTGCCGAGCGCGGGCACGGCGCGCTCGCCGCGGCCGAAGGTGACCGAGACATCCGACAGTTCGATCGCGACCGCCGCGGAGTTGTCCGCTGGAACGGGGCCGTCGGCGAAGGCGGAAGCTGGCTGCATGCGCATCATGGACCAAGTGCATGCAAGCGGGATGCCAGCGATTTCCGGCGGTTTCCTTGGGCGAATCCGGCCGTACGGGGCGGGAAAGCGGATTCAAATTGGGCAATCGGCGCGCAAAAGTGCATGCAATTGAGGCGCTCAAAGCACCGCTGATTGTGATATGGAACTGCGCATACATAGAGATACACCGCCTTCAGGGATCAGCCGATGGCGCCGCGTGCTGCCGCCAAAACCGCCGAATCATCCGACAAGGTCGGCGTCATCTGCCGCGCGCTGCGCCGCGCCATCATCGAGCAGGCGCTGGAGCCCGGCGCCAAATTGCCGGAGGATTCGCTCGGCGAAAGGTTCGGCGTCAGCCGCACCATTGCGCGGCATGCGCTGGGGCAACTCGCCGCCGAAGGCCTGGTCGAACTGCGCCGCAACCGCATCGC
>JAYSPJ010000855.1:0-3844 GCA_043722155.1 Bradyrhizobium sp. | reverse complement strand
GGGCGCTGATCAGTTCGAACAGAACGCTGGTCTCCGCCTGATCCTTGGTCACATAGGCAAGATCGTCGAGAATCAGCAGATGATATTTGTCGAGTTTGGTTCTCCCTCGGAGCGGCGGATGGTCGATTCATGGCCGATAAGCTCATCGATCCATGCCTGATTGGTCCCCGCGAGATTCTTGAGATCAGTTTCGACGTTGCCGCGAAACGAATGAAAATCCACGCGCGGTTGATAAAGCTTCGTCGACCTCCTGTAGTACGCGAAGCGGTCGGTAAATGCCGCGGAACGCCGCTTCCCCGGCCCTTGGGGGATGAGTTCCGGAAACAACGGCTCTGTGGGATCGCGACCGATAACTCGCTGTTCAAGAAAGCCCATCCCAAGCACCAATTCGGCAAACGGGACGTTTCTTTCCGAGCCGGAGTCCTTTCCATCAATAATTTCGAGATACCAAATCGGTCCTTCGTTCGTTTCTTCCAGCTTGACAGCGCCGACCTGCGCGTCACAAACCTCGTTTTCGCGGGTTCCCATCGTGCGCGCGAGCAGGGGCATCCAGAATAGCGCGTCCCGGTGTACTTCGTCGCCCAGGGTAGCGCGCCGATGAATTGAGGCGCACCCCTTATAAAGCGGAGACTCAAAAAGCGCTTTCTCCATCGTCTGTGGCCAGTTATTGCGCTCCTTTCTGGCGTTGCGGCCCCGTTTAAGAGCGATGTGAAGGCCCTGAAACGGGTTTGGAATATCGGCAGGGATCTTTTTTTGGCCGACGAGATACAGCCAGTATTCTGAAAGGTTGCCGACATGCTTGTTGGCTGTCGCGCCCTGCATCTGATCCCGCGTCGGCAGCGTTCGCCCAAGCGCAATCAGTTTATCGGCGGACATTTTCTTGCGCTCGCCGCGTGCGTAGAGGCGCGGCAGAAGTAACAATTTCGACTTGAAATCGCTGGCAATTGGAGTGGACATCAGCTGCGCCACGGTTACCGCCGGGAAAAGCTTGTCAAAAACGTTCTTGGTGCCTTCAGCATTCGACGCTGTATCGGCCTTCCACTCCCGATTATCCAGTTTATGCCGCTCGAAGGTTTTCCAAAACTCCGTGAATATGAACGAAGCGGGCAGGGCCGGTTTCTGTTCGGCTGGAGAGACCTTTGGAATGTCGGTAATTGTATGCCGCAACTCGTCTACCAAGGTCGCGTAGCCACGCAATATCGTCCGCTCGACGAGCCGTCCGGCCACCGTATCAGGATCCGTTGTAATGCCGATTTGGCGCGCCGCCTCCGTTATAAGCGAGCGATGCAACTCGTTGGGCGTGCCGCCGGTCAGCACGCTCGTGATCGCGGCCTTCTCCTGCGGCGCGAACATGTTCGAGGCATACCGAAAGAGGCCGTCGAGTTCCCTTGCGTCCTCGCGGCCCATTTTTTCGATTTCGTGGCTGTTAAAAAAATCCAGGCCGCCGGTTTCCGCTCGCTTGATCTCCTGGCGCCAAACCGAATCGTCGATCCAGCGCCGGATCGCGCTTTCCAGTTCGGCTCGCTTTGGAAGCTGATTGGCCTCGGTCATGGTTTCGATTTGCAAGACAAGGGTGAGCGCCCGCCGACGAGCGATACGAAAGTCGCTGGTCCGAAGGCTGCGAACAAGCTCCCCCGAGAAGCCGAAAGCTGCAAGCCGGCTCGGCCATTTCCACCGCAAAAACCATGTATGGCCGCGACGGCGCAGGTAAGAAGGCAATGGAATATTGGGCTCCCGTGGACCATCATGGTGGACCATCGGCTGCCGGAGTTCAGAGCGGTCGATCTAATGCGTTGGAGCGGCTCAGCTATTTCGGAGTCTGGCTGGGGAACTAGGATTCGAACCTAGACAAACAGAGTCAGAGTCTGTTGTGCTACCGTTACACCATTCCCCAATATTCTATAATATATTCAAATGCTTATGAGATATACTCGCGGTTTCGGCGACGGATCAGGCGTACCCCGTCGAACGCTGCGTCCTTCTACCCGCTAGGTCCCGGCCTTGGCAAGCGCGCGGCGATGCGCTTGTTGCGAGGGGGCCGGGGTAAGCCGCGGCCATTTTGAGGCGCGGGCAGCGCCGCAGTCAGGTCCGGTGGCGAATGAGCGTGAATTTCGAAGAACTGGATTTCCGCCCGACGCCGATGGGCGTACTCAGCCTGCGGCGTCGCCGGCTGCCGGCCACCGATATCGACATCTACGAAATCAAGCTCGGCGACGAGTACCTGATGTCGAGCCGGTTCACGGTTGCCGAGATCGAACTGGCGAGGCTCGGCCTGGCGGCGCTGCCTCGCGCGGATCTCGACGTCGTCGTCGGCGGTCTCGGGCTCGGCTACACCGCGCAGGCGGCGCTGGAAAACCCGCGCGTGCGATCGCTGATCGTGGTCGACGCCCTGGCGGAGGTGATCGAATGGCACGAGCAGGGGCTGCTGCCGCTCGGCAAGCAACTGACCGGCGATCCGCGCTGCCGTCTCGTCAACGGCGACTTCTTCGCGATGTCGGGTTCGGCCGAAGGTTTCGATCCCGATAGGCCGGGGCGCCGCTTCGATGCGGTGCTGGTCGACATCGATCACTCGCCGCGCAACCTGCTGCATCCGCGCCACGCCGCGCTGTACCAGCGCGAGGGGCTTGCGAGGCTCGCCGAACATCTCAATCCCGGCGGCGTGTTCGCGCTATGGTCGAACGATGCTCCGGACGCGGCGTTCAACGCGGTGCTCGCGAGCGTCTTTGCGACGTCCGACGCCCGTGTCGTGACCTTCGACAATTCGTTCGGGGATCACGACGCCAGCAACACCGTCTACATCGGCGTCAAGGCCGCTCTGCAGCCAGCCGCTGCGCCGGCCGCCGCCACCAGCTGATGGTTGTATCGCAGCTCCTTGCCTGTCGGTCCGCAGCTTGCCCCTGTGAACCGGGCATGCCATGCTGATGCACCAATAATCAATAATCGAAGTTGCGGGGACGACGTATCCCGCGAATTATCGGTTCCGAATTGGCAGAGCGTGGGAACGTTGGGGAGATCATCACCATGAGATCAAAATTTGTCGTCGGGCTGCTTTGCGCGGCCTCGATGTCTGTAGCGCTGGCCGGTGCGGCCTACGCCCAGCAGACCGTCAAGATCGGCGCGATCTTTCCGTTGAGCGGCAACGCCGCCAGCGCTGGCGTGCACGCCAAGGCGGCGATTGAAACCGCGGTTGAGATTATCAATAATGGTCATCCCGGGCTGGGCAACCTGCCGACCGTCAAGGGACCAGGTCTGGCCGGTCTCGGCGGCGCCAAGGTCGAAGTGGTGTTCGCCGACAATCAGGGTAGCCCCGCGGTCGGGCAGAACCAGGCGCTTCGCCTGATCACCGAAGAGAAGGTGGTTGCGCTGACTGGCGCCTATCAGTCCGGGATCACCGTGACGGCGAGCGCGATCGCCGAGAAATACGGCATTCCCTTCGTCAACGGCGAGTCGGTTGCGGCCAATCTCACCGAGCGCGGCTTCAAATGGTTCTTCCGGGTGACGCCGGTGGCCGGGGACTTCGCCAGGATCTATCTCGACTTCCTCAAGGACATGAAGGCTGCCGGCGCGAAGGTCGATAACATCGCGTTGGTGCACGAGAATACCGAATACGGCACTTCGGTCGCCAGCGTCATCACCTCGGTGTTCAAGGAAAACGGCCTGAGCATCGCGCAGGACATCTCCTATTCGGCCAATACCACCGACGTGCAGAGCCAGGTACTGCAGCTCAAGGACAAGAAGCCGGATGTGGTGATCATGATCAGCTACACGTCCGATGCCATCCTTTACGCCAAGACGTTCCAGGCGCTGGACTACAAGCCGGCGATGATGATCGCCGACAATGCCG
>JAYSPJ010000854.1:0-3543 GCA_043722155.1 Bradyrhizobium sp. | reverse complement strand
CGTTCGGCTGCTCGCGGCCCTTGAAGATCAGGTCGCAGGCGGCCTTGAAGGCGGTGCCGTTGAAACCGGGCGCCATCGGCCGATACGAGGGATCGCCCTTGTTCTGTCCATCCACCACGACCGCCATCCGCTTCAGCGATTCCATCACCTGCTCCCTGGTGATGACGCCCTGATGCAGCCAGTTGGCCAGGTGCTGGCTCGAGATCCGCAAGGTGGCGCGGTCCTCCATCAGGCCGACGTCATGGATGTCGGGCACCTTGGAGCAGCCGACGCCCTGGTCGATCCAGCGCACGACATAGCCGAGGATGCCCTGGCAGTTGTTGTCGATCTCCTGCTTGACGTCGTCGGGCGCCCAGTTCGATTGCGACACCGGGATGGTGAGAATGTCGGCCAGTTTCGCGCGGGGGCCGCCTTTGCTCAACTCCTGCTGGCGCGCCAGCACATTGACCTGATGATAGTGCAGCGCGTGCAGCGTGGCGGCGGTCGGCGACGGCACCCAGGCGGTGGTGGCGCCGGCCTGCGGATGGCCGAGCTTCTGCGTCAGCATGTCCGCCATCTTGTCCGGCGCGGCCCACATGCCCTTGCCGATCTGGGCATGGCCGGGCAGGCCGTCGATCAGGCCGTTGTCGACGTTCCAGTCCTCATAGGCCTTGATCCAGGGCTGCGCCTTCATGTCGTTCTTGCGGATCATCGGGCCCGCTTCCATCGAGGTGTGGATTTCGTCGCCGGTGCGGTCGAGGAAGCCGGTGTTGATGAAGCAGATTCGCTTCGAGGCGTTCTGGATGCAGGCCTTGAGGTTGACCGTGGTGCGGCGCTCCTCGTCCATGATGCCGACCTTCATGGTGTTTTCCGGTAAGCTGAGCATCTTCTCGACCTGACCGAACAGCTCGCAGGTCAGCGCGACCTCGTCGGCGCCATGCATCTTCGGCTTGACGATGTAGACCGAGCCGGTGCGGCTGTTCTTCGTCTTCGAAGAGCCCCTGAGATCGTGGATCGCGAGCAGGCCGGCGACGGCGGCGTCCAGAATGCCTTCGGGAATTTCGGCCCCGGAAGCGTCGAGCACCGCGTCGGTGAACATGTGATGGCCGACATTGCGCATCAACAGCAGGCTGCGGCCGTGCAGCTTGAGTTCCTTGCCGTTCGCGGTCTTGTAGACGCGGTCGGGATTGAGCGCGCGCTTCAGCGTCTTGCCGCCCTTCTCGAAGTCGGCCGACAGCGTGCCGTCCATCAGGCCGAGCGTGTTGCGATAGACCAGCACCTTGTCCTCGGCATCGACCGCCGCGACGCTGTCCTCCATATCCAGGATGGTGGAGACCGCCGATTCCAGGATCATGTCGGCAACGCCGGCCGGATCGTCCTTGCCGATCATGTGGCCGCGATCGATCTTGATCTCGATATGCATGCCGTTGTTGACCAGCAGGATCGCGGTGGGCGAAGCGTCGTCGCCCCGGTAGCCAGCGAACTGGGTGCCGGTTTTCAGCGCGGTCCCGTTGCCGCTCTTCAGTTTGACGGCGAGCTGGCCTGCGATGACGCTGTAGGAGGTGACGTCGGTGTGGCTTCCGGTCGCCAGCGGCACCGCGGCATCGAGGAAGGTCTTTGCTTTCGCAACAACCTTGTCCCCGCGTGCCTTGTTGAAGCCTTTGCCTTCCTCGCCGGCCTCGTGCGGGATCGCATCGGTGCCGTAGAAGGCGTCGTAGAGGCTGCCCCAGCGCGCATTGGCGGCGTTCAGGGCGTAGCGCGCGTTGGTGAGCGGCACCACCAGCTGCGGCCCGCAGATTTTTCCGATTTCCTCGTCGACGTTCGCCGTTTCGACCTTGTGGGTCGCCGGCTCCGGCAGCAGATAGCCGATCTCCCTGAGGAAGGTCGTATAGGCATTCATGTCGAACGGCTTGCCCTTGTTGGCGCGGTGCCAGCCGTCGATCTTCGCCTGCAGGGCGTCACGCACCGCGAGCAGTTCGCGGTTTTTCGGCGCAAGATTGCCGAGGATGGCCGCAAGCCCTGCCCAGAACGCGTCCGGCGAAATCCCGGTCCCGGGGCTCGCTTCCCTGGCGATGAAATCGAACAAAACGGGGGCGATCTTCAGTCCATGGGCATCGATACGATTCATTATGGGCTTTCTCGGCGGAAACGGCGGTTACAGGCTGTCTTCAGGGGTGAACACAGCAAAAAGCGCGCCAAAGGGCAGTTTTCAAGGCCCTTTTAGCCATAAAGCCGGGTCGATGAGAAGGCCCCAAAACGGGCCTTCGAATGCCTCAGATATTGGCGGCGAGGTCGACCAGTTCGTCGAACAGAACGCCGGATCTTGCCAGCATCTGCTCGATCTCGTCGGTGGCGTCGGGGACCGAGCGCGCCGAGGTGTCGATGGTCAATTCGCTTGACGTGGGCGGCTGGTAATCGTTGCCGATCCCGGTGAACGCCTGCAGCGCGCCCGCGCGCGCCTTGGCGTAATGGCGCTTGGGGTCGCGGCTCTCGCACACCCCGGCCGGTGTCGCGACATAGACCTCGCGGAACGCGGTGTCGGCGATGCGGCGCGCCGCGGCGCGGTCTTCCGCCGATGGCGAAACCGCGGCGACGATGGCGACATGCCCGTTGCGCGCCAGATGGATCGCGACTTCGGCGAGCCGGCGGATGTTCTCGGTGCGATCGGCCGCGGAGAAGCCGAGATCGCTGTTGAGCCCGGCGCGCAAGGTATCGCCGTCCAGCAACACCGGCGAACCGCCGGCACTGAAGAGTCGACGTTCCAGCGCGCGCGCCAGCGTCGATTTGCCGGAGCCCGGCAGGCCGGTCAGCCAGACCACCGCGCCGTTATGACGGTAGCGCGCCGAGCGTTCATCGGGCCGCAACGTCGATTCCACCGGCACGATGTCGACGGGGATGGCGCGCTGACCGGCATCGACCGAGTCGGCGGATTGCTTATCGCTCTTAGGGCCTATTGGCATCCTGAATGCCACCTCTAGACTGCAGGGAGTTAAGCATCGTTTGGAGAGGCGTGCATGGACTTCATGTGGATGTTCAATTTATTCGCAAGGCTACGGTTCGTATGGAACCTGCTCCCGTTCATGAGAGCGGCAAACCCTCCGGAGTTACAAACCAAATATAACTCCAAAATACTCGCAAGAATCGAAAAGAAGTATGCTCTTTTGAAAAACGACGGCGGACCCGGGCGAAATGAGGGCGCGCTTTGGCGCGCGAAGATGGCCGAACTGGCGCGATGGTACAAATACTGCGCAGACCTAAATTGGGGTCGCGAAAGCCCAAGGTACCGACTTCGCTCAGCTTGGTACTATGCCACGTCCGGGCGCTTATTTGAGTTCAGCCAAGACCTCAAGTCCGCTTCCGATACCTACCACTATGCAGCCCACGGATTCCGAGAACTTGATATGTTAAGTCACGCGCTCGCTTACTATAAAAAATCCGCCGAACTGTCCGTCGATAATCCAGAGTGGCAGGGCCGTTGTTACGCAAGAGCGCTTGCGATCGCCCAATCCACATGTGACACGGTTCAAATCGCAGACCTAACTAGTGTCCGTCCATAAACGGATT
>JAYSPJ010000853.1:0-2434 GCA_043722155.1 Bradyrhizobium sp. | reverse complement strand
TCGCGCCAAGGCGCGCCCCGGAATGACGGAGTAAATCAATGCGCCTGCGAGGGCCCTATCCGCCCTGCCGCAACCGCGCCAGCACCTTCAATCCACCGTAGCCGTCGGCGGGCGCCAGCCCCATCTTGGTCTGATCGGCCTTGACCGCCTTCATGGTGTCGTTGCCGACGCGGCCGTCGGTGCCGCCGGTGTCGAATCCGACCTTCGTCAAGCGGGTCTGCATTTCCTGCACTTCGGCGAGCGTCATGACGCGCTCGGAGCCGGGGAAAGGCTGGATGAAGGGCGGGCCGCCCAAAATGCGGTCGCCGAGATGGCAGATCGCCAGCGCGTAATTCATCGAGGGGTTGTAGCTGCGCACCGCGTAGAAATTTGGGCCGAGCAGGAAGGCCGGGCCGCCGGCGACCGGCACCCACATCTGCGCCGACGCATTCGGTTGCGGGAACGGCTGGCCATCGGCGCGCTTCACGCCGGCGCTGGCCCACGCCGCGTAGCTGCGATTGCCGCTGGAGGATGCGCCCGATGCCCGCACCTCGTAGCCCCAATGTTCGCCGCGGTGATATTTGCCGCGATTGACCAGATAGCGCGCGCTGGAGCCGAGCGCGTCGTCGGGTCGGCCGAACGGCGATACGCGGCCGTCCTTGTCGTAGTCCATGCCGACATTGAGCCAGACTTCCGGCATCCACTGGGTATGGCCCATCGCGCCGGCCCAGGAGCCGCGCATCTCCTCCGGCGTGCCCCAGCCGCGATCGACGATCTTGAGCGCGTTGATCAGCTCGGTTTCCCAATAGGCACGGCGGCGCGGTTCGTTCCAGGCCAGCGCCGCCAGCGATGGAAATACCGGGCGCATATGGTTCTGCTGCACCAGTGGATCGCCATAGGCGGACTCGACGCCCCATAGCGCCAGCAGCGTGCCGCGCTCGACCCCAAAATCCTGTTCGATCCGGTCGAACAGCGCCTCGTTCTTGCGCAGCGCCTCCTTGCCGGCAGTGATGCGCCAGTCCGAGGCGCGGCGATTGACGTATTGCCAGATCTGCTCGTGGAATTCCGGCTGCTTTTGCATCTGCCTGAACACGGACATGTCCGGTTCGATGCGGCCCATCACGCGGGTATACGTCGAATCCGAAACGCCCTTTGCCAGTGCCCGCGCGCGAAAATTGTCGCGCCATTGGTCGAAGCCGGGTGGGGCTGCGGCAAAAGCGTCGGCGGGAAGCGCGAGCAGGGCGCCGACGCCAAGGGTCGATCGCAGCAAAGCGCGGCGTGTCGGTGATTTCAGAGAATCAGAATGTTCCATCGGGGCAGTCTAGCGGCCGGGGAGACGACGTGGCAGAGGTCAATGCGCCGCTGGAACTAGCCATCCTGCTGCAGATCTGCGGCAATTCCGGACAGCCAGCGCCGCACCGTGGCTTGCGCCTTGGCGGAAAGCCCCGCCACCAGCCGCCGTTCCAGCGCTTGGGCGGGGCGGCGGCATTTGTCGAGCAGGGTGCCGCCGCGCCGGGTCAGGGTCCACTGCAGCACCCGGCCGTGCACGGGGTGCAGGGTCTTCCGGATGCCGCCGTCGCGTTCGAGATTGCGGATAATGACGCCGACGGTCTGCGGGGTCAGCAGCGCCACCCGGGCGAGATCCGCGCCCGACAGTCCCGGATAGGCCCGCAGCATGGTCAGGACCGCGAATTGTGGCGGGGTGACGCCGAGGTCGGCAAGCCGCCGTTCCAGCGCCAGTCGTGTCGCCGCCTGAGCCTGCCGCAGGAGATAGGCGAGGTGGCCTGGTTCGCCGCGCTTGCCCCGGCCGGGCGGCGGCCGGCGAACGCCGGCGAGATCGGGAGCCGGGGGAGATTTTTGCCGGCGCGGAACGGATTTTGCCGTGGCGCCCGATTTTCGCCGTTTCGGCAATTTTCCCGCGGGGCGCGATTTTGCCGACGTCCTGATCTTGCGCATGATATAAGTACTCTGATAACAAATCAGTACACTGATAACATGAGGTGATAACGATGTCACATGCCCGCAGCGAGTACGAAGACTTCAAGGCGCTGGCGCCGGATGCCTTTGAGGCCGTGCTCGCGCTCGGGCAGGCCGCCGCCAAGGCCGGCCTCGACAAGCAGCTGCTGGAACTGATCAAGCTGCGCGCCTCGCAGATCAACGGCTGCGCCTTCTGCGTGCAGTTTCACATCCTGCAAGGCGAGAGGCTCGGCATATCCGCCGACAAGCTCAACCTCGTCGTGGTCTGGCGCGAGGCTCCGCTGTTTTCGGCGCGCGAGCGCGCGGCTCTGGCGTGGACCGAAGCATTGACGCTATTGACAGGCGGCGTCAGCGACGAGGTCTACGCGCAGGCGAGCGCGGAATTTTCGGAGAAGGAACTGGCCTATCTCACCTCGGCGGTGGCCTCTATCAACGTCTGGAACAGGCTTGGCGTGGCGTATCGCTGGACACCGCCGGC
>JAYSPJ010000852.1:0-4561 GCA_043722155.1 Bradyrhizobium sp. | reverse complement strand
GCGCATCAGCTGGAGGCTTCCGAGGCCGACATCGTGATCGAGAACGGCGAGTTCAAGGTCACCGGCACCGACAAGTCGATCGCGCTGCCGATGGTGGCGCTCGCCGCCTATACCGCGCACAACCTGCCCGACGGCATGGAGCCCGGCCTGAAGGAGGGCGCGTTCTACGATCCGACCAACTTCACCTTTCCGGCCGGCGCCTATATCTGCGAGATCGAAGTCGACTCCGGCACCGGCAAGACCTCTTTCGTCAATTTCGTCGCAGCCGACGATTTCGGCCAGCTGATCAACCCGATGATCGTCGAAGGCCAGGTCCATGGCGGCCTCGCCCAGGGCATCGGCCAGGCGCTGCTGGAAGGCGCCGTCTACGACAGCTCCGGTCAGCTCATGACCGCGTCGTTCATGGACTACACCATGCCGCGCGCCGACGATCTGCCGTCGTTCAAGCTGTCGCACACCACGACGCTGTGTCCGGGCAATCCGCTCGGCGTCAAGGGTTGCGGCGAGGCCGGCGCGATCGGCGCATCCGCCGCCGTCATCAACGCCATCACCGACGCCATCGGCAACAACAAGCTGGAAATGCCGGCGACACCCGATCGGGTGTGGCACGCCATTCACGGCTGACATTCGTCATTCCGGGGCGGCGCGAAGCGGCGACCCCGGAATCTGAAACACAGTTGAACTCTTCGAGATTCCGGGTTCGCGCGTTGCGCGCCCCGGAATGACGAGAGGGCCAAAGGAAAGTTACAGGGAGCAACACCATGTACGAGACCACCTATCATCGCCCCTCTTCCGTGGATGAAGCGGCGGCCCTGTTTTCCAGGGGCAAAGAGGCAAAATATCTCGCCGGCGGCCACACCCTGCTTCCCGTGATGAAGCAGCGGCTGGCCTCGCCGTCCGACGTGATCGATCTCGGCAAGATCAAGGAGCTGGTCGGCATCGAACTTTCGGCCGATGCGCTGACCATCAAGGCCGCCACCACCTATTTCGACATCCTGCAGAGCGCGGATGCCAAGAAGGCGATCCCCGCCATCGTGCACCTCACCTCGGTGCTGGGCGATCCCCAGGTGCGCTATCGCGGCACCATCGGCGGCTCGATCGCCAACAACGACCCGGCGGCGGATTTTCCCGCGGCCGTGCTGGCGCTCGGCGCCACCGTCAAGACCAACAAGCGTTCGATCGCGGCCGATGCGTTCTTCAAGGGCCTGTTCTCGACGGCGCTTGCGGACGGCGAGATCATCACGGCGATCTCGTTCCCGGTGCCTGCCAAGGCCGGATACTCGAAAATGCGTCATCCCGCCTCGCGCTTTGCCCTGACCGGGGTGTTCGTGGTCAAGACCAGGGCCGGCGACGTCAGGGTCGCCGCCACCGGCGCCTCGCAGAACGGGGTGATGCGGGTACCGGCGATCGAGGCCGCGCTGAAGGCGAACTGGTCAGCGGGCGCACTCGACGGGGTCACGATTTCCACCGACGGGCTGTTGGCCGATATCCACGGATCGTCGGCCTATCGCGCCAACCTGATCAAGGTGATGGCGCAGCGCGCGGTGACCGCCGCCGGCTGATCGCATCTTCCACTCCAAACCATGCGAGCGGCGCGCAGCGATGCGCGCCGCTCTGCATTTAACCGCCATTGTGATCAAAAGGCGCTTGCCACAGGCCTCGCAAGGCGAGACAATTTAGCTAATCGACTAATTAAGAAATTCTTCCGGGAGCGCGACCATGAAGTTCGGCATTTTCTACGAACACCAGCTGCCGCGACCGTGGAACGCGGGCGACGAACACCGGCTGTTTCAGGAGGCGCTCGATCAGGTCGAACTCGCCGACAGGCTCGGCATCGACTACGCCTGGGAAGTCGAGCACCATTTCCTCGAGGAATATTCGCACTCCTCCGCGCCCGAAATCTTCCTCGCGGCGTGCTCGCAGCGCACCAAACGAATTCGTCTCGGCCACGGCATCTGCCTGATGCCGCCGAAATACAATCACCCGGCGCGGGTCGCCGAGCGCATCGCCACACTCGATCTCGTCTCCAACGGCCGCGTCGAATTCGGCACCGGCGAGAGCGCGTCCCTGATGGAGCTCGGCGGCTTCAATGTCGGCTTCGATCCGGTCGAGAAGCGGCGGATGTGGCAAGAGGGCGTCGAACAGTGCACCAACATGATGACGATGGACCCCTATCCCGGCTTCAAGGGCGAGTTCTTCGAGATGCCGTGCCGCAACGTGGTGCCGAAGCCGCTGCAAAAGCCGCATCCGCCGCTGTGGGTCGCCTGCTCCAACCGCGAGACCATCAAGATGGCGGCGCGCTGCGGCGTCGGCGCGCTGACCTTTGCCTTCGTCGATCCGCGCGAGGCCCGGCAGTGGGTCGATGACTACTACCGGATCTTCAAGGAGGAGTGCGTGCCGATCGGCCACGCCGTCAACCCGAATGTCGCGATGGTGACCGGCTTCTCGGTGCATCCGGACGAAATGGAATCCCGCCGCCGCGGCGAGGACGGGTTGCGGTTTTTCCGCTACGGCCTGGCGCATCACTACATCTTCGGTGAGCACAAGCCTGGACGCACCGACATCTGGGCCAATTTCGAAAAGGCGCGGCATGCGCTGCCGCCGGCCGGCGCCGATCACGGCATCGGCACGCCGGATCAGTTGCGCGCCCATTTGCGGCACTTCGAGGAATCCGGCGTCGACCAGACCGTGTTCATCCAGCAGGGCGGCCGCAACCGGCACAAGGACATCTGTGAGGCGCTGGAGCTGTTCGCCAAAGACGTGATGCCGGAATTCCGAAGCCGCGAAATCGCGCGGGAAAAGCGGAAGCAGGAAGAGCTCGCGCCCTATATCGAGAAAGCGATGGCGCGCAAACAGGCCATGGCGCCGATGCGCGACGAGGAGATTCCGGTCTATGTCGCGCTCGGCCGCAAGGTCGCCGAAGAAGGCACCGGCACCGAACGCCAGAAACAAAATGCAAAACTGTGGGCCGACGCCGCCAAGGTCACGCTCAGCGATCCCGCCCGCCACGGCAGCAAAACCTCCGCAACGTCCTAAGTCTTTCGCGTCTCACATAACGGAAACAACAACGTGCTCGATAAACCAGCCCCAAATTCCGCCACCCGCACCTCCGGCCCGCTCGCGGGTTTCCGCATCGTCGAATTCGCCGGCATCGGCCCCGGCCCCTTTGCCTGCATGTTGCTGGCCGACATGGGCGCGGAAGTGGTGACGCTCGATCGCGTCGGCGCCAGGAAGAACATGAAATCGGTGGCAGGACGCGGACGCAAGGTGGTCGAACTCGATCTCAAGGACAAGGCCGCGGTGGCGCAGGTGCTCGACCTCCTCGCCAATGCCGATGCGCTGATCGAGGGTTTTCGGCCCGGCGTGATGGAGCGGCTGGGGCTCGGGCCTGACGTGGTGCAGGCGCGCAATCCGCGCCTGGTCTATGGCCGCATGACCGGATGGGGCCAGGAAGGCCCGCTGGCGCAGGCCGCCGGCCACGACATCAACTATATCTCCGTCACCGGTGCGCTGTCCGCAATCGGCCCGAAGGAAAGACCGGTGCCGCCGCTCAACCTGGTCGGCGATTTCGGCGGCGGCGCGCTTTATCTGGTGGTCGGCGTGCTCGCCGCGCTGCTGGAGGCCTCGAAGTCGGGCAAGGGACAGGTGGTGGATGCCGCGATGTGCGACGGCGCGGCATCGCTGATGTCGATGTTCTTCGACATGACCGCGATGGGGCGCTGGACCGATGAGCGCGAAACCAATTTCCTCGACGGCGGCGCGCATTTCTACGGCGTCTACGAATGTTCCTGCGGCAATTTCATTTCGATCGGCTCGATCGAGCCGCAATTCTACGCCCTGCTGCGCCAGCACGCCGGCCTGGCCGACTCCGATTTCGACGCGCAGATGGACCGCAAGGCCTGGCCCGCGCTGAAGGAAAAACTCAAAAAAGTGTTCAAGAGCAAGAGCCGCGAGGAATGGTGCAAGATCATGGAAGGCACCGACATCTGCTTCGCACCGATCCTGACCATGGCGGAGGCGCCGAAGCACCCGCACATGGCGGCACGCAAGATCTTCGTGGAGCGCCACGGCGTGACGCAACCCGCGCCAGCGCCGCGGTTTTCCCGCACGCCCTCGGCGATCAGGGAGCCGGAAATGGCGGACATCGCCAGCCTGACGAGCGAGTGGAAGGGCCGGAATTAAGACCTCCCGCCGCGAGATATGGCCGAAATCGAGGGAGATTCGTCCTTCGAATCCGGCGGCTGATTTGCGATGATCGTCCCGGCTCTCGACAAGACGGGACGATCATGGCGCTGCAACTCCGGCCGAACTGCGAATATTGCGACAAGGACCTGCCACCGAATTCAACGCAGGCGCGGATCTGCTCTTACGAATGCACGTTCTGTGCGGACTGCGTCGAGACCAGGCTCCACAATGTGTGCCCGAACTGCGGTGGTGGATTTGTCGGCCGCCCGATCCGGCCGGCGACCGAGCGGCGTCCGGGCGTGTGCGTGGCGAAACATCCGCCATCGGACAAGCGCGTGCATCTGAAATACAGCCACGAGGACATCGCCGCGCATTC
>JAYSPJ010000851.1:0-7230 GCA_043722155.1 Bradyrhizobium sp. | reverse complement strand
CTGTTGATCGAGCCGAGGCTGTCGGCGGGATCGCCCTTTTTGGCCGCTTGTGCCTCGGCCGCTTCCTGCTCCTGCCGCTTCGGATCGCTGAAATTGGCGCCGGCGCAGAACGCCTTGCCTTGGGCTGCGAGCACCGAGGCGCGGATCTCGATATCCCTGTCGAACTCCTCCAGCGCGTCGGCGATCTGGTTGATCAGGGATATGTCGAAGAAGTTCAGCGGCGGCCGCTGGATTTCGATCAGGCCGACATGGCCGTGCTTCTCGACGCCGATATCCGTGAATTTGGTCATGTGCTTGTCTCCGAGATGAATGGAAGTCCTGCAACGAAGAAGGTGCGCGCCCTCTCCCCTTGTGGGAGAGGGTTGGGGTGAGGGGTTACGGTCTACCGATAGGCCTTAACCCCTCACCCGGATTGCATCTGACGATGCAATCCGACCTCTCCCACAAGGGGAGAGGTAAGGAAGAAATGTGCGCGTTAGCGCAGCCCGAGCCCACGCGCGATGATGCCGCGCAGCACTTCGGTGGTGCCGCCCTGGATGGTCAGCTTCGGCGCGGTCTTGATCGCGAACGACAACTGGTTCTCCAGCGTCTCGCGGTTGGTGGCGTTCTCCTCGACGAAGGCGGCGAGGTCGCGCACCCGGTGCGGCAATTGCTGTTCCCAGACCGTGCCGATGTCCTTGACGATCGAGGCTTCCACCACCGGCTCCTTGCCGGCCTGCAGCATGCCCGCCACCGACACCGACATCCGCCGCATGGTGTGCAGCTGCGCCACCAGTCGTCCGATGCCCTCGGCGCTGCGGGTGTCCGGCTTCGGCCCGACCGCGCGCACCAGTTCGGTCAGCACGTAATAGGTTTCCAGGAAGCGCTCCGGCCCGGAACGCTCATAGGCGAGCTCCGAGGTCGCCTGCTTCCAGGCGCCGTCGATTTCGCCCAGCATATGATCGTCGGGAACGAAGAAGTCGGTAAACACCACCTCGTTGAATTCGTACTGGCCGGTGATCTGGCCGATCGGGTTCACCTGGATGCCCGGCTGCTTCATTTTGACCAGGAACTGGGTCAGGCCGTGGCGGCGGTTTTCCTTGGTGGGCGGCGAGGTGCGGAAGATTGCGATCATGTAGTCGGCGATATGCGCCGACGAGGTCCAGATCTTGGTGCCGTTGATCAGAAAGCCGCCCTCGGTCTTGGTCGCTTTGGTCTTGGCGGCGAACAGGTCGGAGCCGGAGTTGGGCTCGCTCATGCCGATAGCAAAACAGACCTCGCCGCGGCAGATCCGCGGCAGGATGTCCATCTTGATGTGCTCGGGCGCGTATTTCAGCAGCACCGGGCCGCTCTGGCGGTCGGCGACAAAGAAGCGGCGCGTGGGCGCGTTGGCGACGCGCATTTCCTCGGTCACCACATAGCGCTCCAGAAAGCTGCGCTCGTGGCCGCCATATTTCTTCGGCCAGGTCATCCCGAGCCAGCCGCGCTCGCCGACCCGGCGGGAAAACTCCGGTGCGTCGGTGTCCTCGCGGTTGGGCTGGTGCGGATCGAAGGTGCCGGCGGCGATTTCGTCGGCGAGGAATTGGCGCACTTCCTTGCGCAGCTTCTCGCATTCGGGCGGCAGGCGGATGGGATCGAAATGGAGGGCTGCGGTCATTCTTGATCTCGACTTTCGTGCAGGCGAATTTGTCCAGGTGTCAGCGCGACGCCACCAGCGGCCAGAGCTCGTCGGCGCCGCGGGCGGCGACCAGTTTGCCGAGTTCGACCGCCCAGTAGCTCTCCGAGCCAAAGTCGTCGCGCCAGGCCAGCGCGCGCAGGCTATAGCGATGCAGGATGTGCTCGATGGTGAAGCCGATCGCGCCGTGCACCTGATGGGCGATCGCAGCGCCCTTTTCGGCGGCCTCCGAGCAGCGGATTTTCGCCGATGCCGCTTCGAGGAAGAACGCGTCGTCGAACGAAGTGCTGTTGGCGATGGCATCCGCCGCGGAGGTCGCGGCCGCCAACGCCGCCGCCGACTCGCCGGCGAGCTTTGCCAAATTGTGCTGCACCGCCTGGAATTTCGAGATTTTCTTTTCGAACGCGACGCGCTCGTTGGAATAGCGCACGCTGATGTCCAGCATCGATTCCAGCGCGCCTGCGATCTGCAAGGACCGCGCCACCCCGCCCATCAGCATCAGGGCGGTCTGGTCGAAACCTTTCGGCGCGGGCTTTATCGTGAGGGGCGCAACGTTGCCGAACGTCACGGTGTCGCTGGCGTCGCCGCCGAGGTTGAGACCCGCCTCGATCCTGACGGCAGCGGCATCGACCAGCGCGATCGACAGGCCGTTGGCGCCGCCGGCGAGCACGGCGATATGTTTGGCGGCCTTGGCGAAGGGGACGCCGCGGGCGCGGCCGGACAGCGTGCCGTCGGCGTTGAGCGTGATGCAATCCCTGGGGCTTGCGGGCGCCACCGTCATCTCGCCGTCGGGCGCAGCAATCTTCGCCTGCGCCAGCAGCCATCCCGCCAGCATGGTCTCGGCCAGCGGCACGGCCACGGCAAAACGCCCGGCCGAACTCAGCACCGAAAAACCTTCGGCGAGGCTGGCGCCTGAGCCGCCCAAATCCTCGGGCACCCACGCCAATGGCAGGCCGGATTCGGTCAGCGCCTGCCACAGCGGCGCTTTCCAGCTGCCGTTCTTGTCGCTGTTGATGGTCTGGGCGTCGGCGAGATCCGCGAAAATCTTCTCGGCGGTCTCGGCAACGATGTTCTCACTCTCCGCCACAGCGTTCCCCGTTTTGAATTGGCACGTCGCGCCCCGGGCAGTTCGCCCAAGCTTCGGTGCGGTCTTTTCTTGCACCGCATGATGAGGAAAAGCCACTGCTAAGACAAGCGGCTGTCTCCGCAGGGCCGCCTGCAGGGCCGGCATGCGGTGATGGCTGCCGAAACCATGAATTCCGCCTTGTGGAGTTTGGCGGATTTGCGGGCATTTGCCTGCGCGATATGGTAGATCGCGGCCCGGATCGAATATCAAAAAGAGGAAATTTGGGATGTCGAAGGATGGTTTGTGCGCGGTTGTCACCGGTTCGGCGTCCGGTCTGGGGGCTGCGACGGCGGCCATTCTGGCCAAGGGCGGCGCGCGCATCGTGGTCAACTATTCCTCCAGCCGGAAGGAAGCCGAGGCGACCGCCGATCTCTGCCGCAGCGCGGGCGCCGAAGTGGTGGTGGTGCAGGGCGACGTCGCGCGCGACGAGGACTGCAAGAAGATCGTCGCCGCCGCCGCCCCGTGGGGACGGATCGATGCGCTGATCAACAATGCCGGCATCACCAAGCACGTCCCGCATGCCGATCTCGACGGCCTGTCGGCGGAGGATTTTCAGCGGCTGTTCGGCGTCAACACCATCGGCCCGTTCCAGATGATCCGGGCGGCGCGCAGCCTGCTGGAGGCCGGCGCCAAGGCCTCGGGCCGGGCATCGGCCGTCGTCAATATCTCGTCGGTCGCGGGCATCAGCGGCGTCGGCTCGTCGATTGCGTATGCCGCGAGCAAGGGCGCGCTCAATACCATCACCTATTCATTGGCGCGCGCGCTGGCGCCGTTGATCCGCGTCAACACGGTGTGCCCCGGCTATATCGACACGCCCTGGTTCACCAAGGGACGCGGCGAGGCCGGCGCCAAGCAGGTGCGTGATTCCGTGATCGCGAAAGTGCCGCTCAAGGTCGCTTCATCGGCGGAAGATATCGCGACGCTGGTGTGTTTCCTGGCGACGCCGGCGTCGAGCAACATGACCGGCGAACTGGTGCGGATGGATGCGGGCCTGCACCTGATTACGTGAGATTGTTCGGCGTCATTCCGGGGCGATGCGAAGCATCGAACCCGGAAACTCGAGATTCCGGGTCTGGTGCTAACTAGCGCACCATCCCGGAATGACGGAGTGTGCGGCCGCGTCTACCTGTTCCCTGGATCGGAAATCACGCGGCTCGCCACCAGCCGGTTCCAGATGAACAGCACCAGCAGCGCGCCGATCGTCGCGGTGATGAAGCCGGCGCCCTGGTCCGGGCCGTAATGGCCGATGGCCTGGCCGATGAAGGTGGCCAGAAACGCGCCGGCGATGCCGAGCACTGTGGTCAGGATGAATCCGCCCGGATTGTTCGGGCCGGGCGACAGCAATCGCGCGATAATTCCCGCGACAAAGCCGACGATGATGATCCAGAAAATGCCGCTCATAGCTGTTGTCCTTGTGTCTGGAAAAAGCAGAGAGTCGCAGAAGGCGTCAGATCCGGCCCGACAATTCGCTGTCGGTAGGCAGCCGTCCGTCCGGCGTCAGATGATCGATCACCCCGGGCAGATACTGGCTGAGGCCGCTGAGCAGTTCGTCGCGCGACATCCCGGTCTGCGACGCCAGCATATTGATCTGATCGACGCCAAGGGCCTTGCCGAGATCGCCGGGCGCAATCGGCTTGTTCTCGCCTTTGCCGACCCATGAATCGGCGACCTGGCCCTGGTCGTTCTGCTGGAACTGCTTGAGCAGGTCGCCGAGTCCGCCCGAGATCACGCTGCCGGCGGCGCCGCCGGCGAGCAGGCCGCCGAGGCCGCCCTTCAGGAGGTCACCGAGACCGCCGCCCATGCCGCCGCCGGGCAGGCCGGCATTGACGGTATTGCGGGGTGTTGGCGCAGGGGCCGGCGCCGCAGTCGGCTGGCTGCCGCCGAGATGCTTGACCGCCTTGTAGGCAAGCAAAGCGAGGATCGCCATGGTGATCTTCGACATTCCACCGCCGCCTTCCGCGCTCGGCTTGCCGGGGCCGCGCGGGCCGTTCTGCATGCCGTTGAGTACGTCGAGTAAACCCATGGTCGTCTCCTGCCGCGTTTATCAGCCCGGCGGGAGACATAACGATGCGCCATGACGGTTACAAGGCGCGGGCCGTCGGCGGCGCGCGGGCGCTGCAACGGGCGTCGAAGACAAAAGTCTGCTATTTGACCCGGATCTGAACGAGGGCGGCGCGCGATGACGGCAGAGCGAAACGGACACAAGCGCACGGACGCGATCCGGATGCGATCCCGAATGAGGTTGTATCTGCTCGCGCTCCTGTTCGGTCAGGGTTTCGCCGCCGCGGCCAATGCGAGCGACTATGCCAGCGACATCAGCGCCTACCGAAGGGCCAACGGATTATCCGCGGTCACGGCCGACGGCCGTCTTGCCGCGGCCGCGCTGAAACAGGCGCAGGCGATGGCCTCGACCGGCACCGTTAGCCATGAGGCGGGCGGCAATTTTTCGACGCGCGTGGCGCCGCTGCGCAAGGCGCGTGCGGCGGAAAATATCGGCGCCGGATTTTTGACCTTCGCCGAGATGCTGAAGCAGTGGAAGGACTCCAAGGGCCATCGCGCGAATCTGCTGATGCCGGGCGCACGCCGTGTCGGCGTTGCCTCGGTGGACAATCCGAAGTCGCCGTACCGCAAGTTCTGGGCGATGGTGATCACGGATTGATCCCTCAACGCGTCGTCCCCGCGTTTCGCAATGACGGGGTTATCTACCATCCTGCTCGGGCGCGAATGGCTTGAGCAAGCCGGAATATTCTTTTGCCGCCGGAAAGGCATATGCGCCGCGCCGCGAGGTCGTGAGTTTCAAACTGACCAGGGCTTCGGCCTGCTTTACCGCCGCGGCCACGCCATCGATCACGGGTACGTCGAATTTCCTCGAGAGTTCGCTGGCGAGATCGGCCATGCCAGCGCAACCCAGCACGATAGCGTCCGCGCCTTTGTCCAGCGCCAGCGCGATCTCGGCGTCGAGTTTTGCCGCGGCGCCCGAGCCGGGCTTTTCGAGATCGAGCACCGCGACATTGCACGCGCTCACTTGCGCGCGCTCGGCAAAGCCATAGCGGCGCACCAGTTCTTCGAGCGGCACGATCGAGCGCGGCAGGGTGGTGACGACAGCGATGCGTTTTGCGATTTGCCCTGCGGTCACCAGCGCGGCCTCGCAAATCCCGACCACCGGAAAGCGCGCCACCGACCGCGCGGCATCGAGCCCGGTATCGTCGAAGCACGCGATGATGGCGGCATCGGCGTCGGGGGCGTTCATGAGCGCTGCCATCAGGCCGGGAACGGCAAAGGCCTCGTCATAAAAGCCTTCGATCGAGGCCGGCCCCATCGCCGACGTCACGGCCACGATTTCGGTGCCGGGGGCGGCGACGCCGCGCGCCGCGGCGGCGATGGTCTCGGTCATCGACGTGGTGGTATTCGGATTGACGATCAGGATTTTTGCCATATGTCATCGTAGCCGGGATGGAGCGAAGCGCAATCCGCAGCTACACTTGAATCGAGAAAGCGGCAAAGGACCGGCGGGTTTGAACCACATTTTATCCGTGATGCTTGGCCTCATCGTCGGCGCGGCTCCCGCTTCGGCGGCGCTGGAGCAATGCCGGTTCATCCAGGCGAAGCCCGAGCGCGAGGCCTGTTATCAGCGCCAGGAAAAGCAGCTCGCCGCAAAACGCAAGCCCGAGCCCACCGCCGGCACATCGACGGTGGACTCGCTGCAGCAGATGCGGCGGGAAGACGAGGTGGTTTACAAGAGCCTGCGCGGCATCTGCCGGGGTTGCTGAGCGGCCGGCACCTTGTTTATTTCTTGAGCCCGGCCCAATGGCCCGCGCGCTTCTCGGCGAACGAAGCGAGGCCTTCCGAAGCCTCCGCGGTCCGGCGCCGCGCCGAATGCATCCGCACCAGCCGCGCATAGGCCTCGTCGTCGACGCGCATGCCGCCGAACGAGCTTTCCAGCGCCAGCGCCTTGGTCTCGGCCATGGCCTCGGGCCCGTTGGCCAGCAACTGCTCCACGACTTTCGCGCCGGCGGCTTCCAGATCGGCCAGCGGCACCACTTCGTGCACGAGACCGATGCGGCGGGCATCCTCCGCGCCAAAGCGCTCGCCGGTCAGCGCATAGCGGCGGACCTGGCGGACGCCGATGGCGTCGCACAATTGCGGGATGATGATCGCGGCGGTCAGCCCCCAGCGCACTTCGGTGATCGAGAACAGCGCATTGTCGGCCGCGATCACGACGTCGCAGGCGGAAATCACCCCGGTGCCGCCGCCGAAGCAGCCGCCCTGCACCAGCGCCACGGTCGGGATCGGCAACAGGTTCAGCCGCTGCACGGCCTCGAACGTGGCCTGCGACACCGCCTCGTTTTCGGCCGCCGATTTCGGCCGCACGCCGTTGATCCATTTCAGGTCGGCGCCGGCCTGGAAATGCTTGCCGTTGCCCTTCAGCACCACGACGCGAAGCGAAGGC
>JAYSPJ010000850.1:0-3540 GCA_043722155.1 Bradyrhizobium sp. | reverse complement strand
AAAATACAGCGTGCCGCTCGCCGTATCGGTCACGGTAACGTCGTGCCGCACATAGCGGCGGCCGCGCTTTTCATATTTGTCGCTCGCCCGCGTGGTGATGCGGACTGTGGCTCCCACCGGGATCGGTTCGAGGATTTCGGAATCGTGGAAGGTATGGATCGAGCCGATCGCAAAGGGTTTGGTGTGATCGAACTGAACCGAAAGCACGAAATGCGAGACCAGCAGCGGCGGCACGATCGCTCCGCCGAACGGCGATTCCCCCGGGATCGTCCAGGTGTTCATCCTCCACCCCTCATACCATGGGTTGAAGTCTTCGACCGCATCGGCATAGAGGATGACGAGTTCGGGCGTGATGTGCAGATCGCGTGACAGCTCATCGCCGATCTCGACCATGTCCCAATAGGTTTGCGATCCCTGTTCCAGCCCCTCGATAAAGGCGCGGGTCTGGGCGGTCTGGATGGCGCTTTGCGGACGGAGATCGTTGTCGGAGGTCATCGGCGTCGTTCCTTTGATAATAGGTCCGGGGCAAATCGGCGGGGTTCAGACATCGACGTCGACTTCGACCCATCCGGCCGTCTTCTTCTCGCCCGCCTCGTTGTCGCACCAGATATCCACGATGAAGCGATAGCCGTTGCCCTTTGGCACCTTCTCGCGGACGACGCCGTGCGTGGTGATCACTTCATTGGCGAGTGTGGAGGCGACATATTTGCAAACTATGCGCGCATTCCTGAACATCTGCGCGCCGAAGTGATTGACGCACATTTCAGCCAGATAGGCCGACGACATTTCTCCGGTTTGAATGGGCGCGTCCAGGCCTGTGGCGGCGGCGTAAACCGGATCCCAGTGGTTGGGATTGAACCGGCCCCAAAGCCGCGACCCCATCAGTTGGATCGCCGCCCGCTTCTTGAGCGGCTGCAGTTCGAAACCCACCGGCGTGTCCCTCGACACCAGGGAAAATGCCTCGGCAAAAGTTGCGCTGTCCATCAATCGTCTCCCGCATTGGCCTGCTGCGCAGCGGTGCGCAGCTTGAAGCCCTCATATCCTTTTGCCGCTGTCTTCTCCAGGATGCGGCGGTACCCGCGAACACCGCCGGAATAGGGCATGAAAACCTTCGGCTTGCCCGGCATTTCGGCGCCAAGATAATAAGACGGGGTCTTGGGGTAAAGCGTCTCCTGCGCCCGTTCGTTGACATGCGCGACCCAGTCGCGCTCTGCTTCGGCAGTGACCTCGATCTCGGTGACACCGCGGCTGCGGGCGAACTCGAACAGCGCCGCCAGCCAGTCGATCTGCTCCTCCGACGACAGGAGCACGTTGCTGAGCAACGAGGGGCTGCCAGGACCGACGATGATGAACATGTTGGGGAAGCCGTGAACGCCAATGCCAAGGTAGCTGACCGGGCCTGCCGACCACTTCTCACGAAGTGTGAGGCCGCCGCGCCCGACGATTTCAGGCTTGAGCAAAGACCCGGTGAACGCATCGAACCCGGTCGCATAAATGATGACATCGAATGGAATTTCCGCGGCGGAAGTGCGGATTCCCTGCGGGGTGATTGCTTCGATCGGTGTCTCGCTGATATCGACCAGATCGACATTGGCGCGATTGAAAGTGGGGAAATAGCCGCTGTCGACCGAGGGACGCCTGGTGCCAAACGGAAATCCCTTCGGCGTCAGTTTCTCCAGCACCGCCGGATCCTCCACCTGCTCGGCGATCTTGGCCCGAATGAACTCGGACGCGGTGTCGTTCGAGCGTTCGTCCAGCAGGATGTCCTTGAAGGTCAGCGCGAAGCCGAAGCCGAGCCGGTTCCACGCCGCCGCGTAGGCGGCGTGACGTTCTTCTTCTGGAACGTCGGTTGCCGAGCGCATGTCCGGGACGAAGCCGAGGCCGCTGGGCGAATTGCGGGCTGCCTCGCGCCGCTCGTGATAGCTTGCCTTGACCGTGCGGTCTTCCTCGTCGGAGAGCGGAGCATTGGCGGCCGGGATCGAGAAGTTGGCGGTCCGCTGGAACACCGACAGATGCGACGCTATCTCGGCGATCACCGGGGTCATCTGCACGCCGGATGATCCGGTGCCGATGATCGCCACGCGCTTGCCCGCCAGATCGACATCCTCTTTGGGCCACTTCGCACTATAAATGATGCGCCCGCCGAATGTTTCCTGTCCTGGGTAAACGGTATCCTTCGGCGCCGACAGCTGCCCCATCGCCAGGATCAGCTTGCCAGCCTGCCAGCGCCGGCCGTCTTGAGCCTCGATGTCCCACAGCGCGCGGTTATCATCATAGGCGGCCCGCGTAACCTGGGCGTTGAAGGCGATATTGCGGCGCAGGTCGAAGCGATCGACGACGTGGTTGATATAGCGCAGTATTTCGGGCTGCGTCGCATATCGCTCGGTCCACCGCCACTCCTGCTCGAGTTCGGGCGAAAACCGATAGGAATAGTCGAAGCTTTCGACATCGCAGCGCGCGCCGGGATAGCGGTTGAACTGCCACACCCCGCCCACCTCATCGGCCGCCTCCAGCACCGCGACCGACATTCCCATCGACCGCAACGTGTGCAGCGCGCGCAGGCCGGCAAAACCGGCGCCGATTACAACAGCATCAACTTGCGTAGACATAGAGCTTCTATCCTTATCTTCCCGGATGTGTCACACCGGGTGGAGATCGTCAACGCACTCGTGGAACTTCAGGCGCATGACCGAGCATTTCGAACCGCCGCCGCGTAAAATCGCCATCGTCACCGGCGCCGCGCGGGGAATTGGCGCCGCCATCGCGCGCCGCCTCGCGCAAGACGGGCATGACGTAGCGGTCATGGACCTGCAGCGCGAGGCCTGTGCCGATACCCTTGCCGCCATTGAGAGCATCGGCCGGCGCAGTGTCGCAGTCGCCGCCGACGTCTCCGACGAAGCGGCGGTGCGGCGCGGCGTGGCCGAGGTCGTCGATGCCCTGGGCGCCCCCACGGTGCTGGTGAACAATGCCGGCATCCTGCGCGACCGGACCCTGGCGAAGTTGACGCTCGACGATTGGGAAAGCGTCATCAATGTCAATCTGCGGTCGGTCTTTCTGATGTGCCGCGAAGTGCAGGGGCACATGCGTGAGGCGCGCTGGGGCCGGATCGTCAACCTTTCCAGCATTGCCGCGCTCGGGGCATTCGGCGAAGCCAATTACGCCGCCGCGAAGGCCGGGATACAGGGCTTCACCAAGACGATCGCCATCGAACTGGGCCGGTTCGGGATCACCGCCAATGTCGTCGCCCCCGGCTTCGTGGTTACCGATATGACCCGCGAAGTCGCAGCGCGGATGAACGTGACAATCGAATCAATGACCGATGCGATGATGCGGGACATTCACGTTGGCCGGCCGGGCACGCCGGACGATATCGCCAATGCCGTGGCCTTTTTCGCGGATGCCCGTTCCAGCTTCGTGACCGGGCAAGTGCTTTACGTCGCCGGCGCACCGCGCGGGTAAGGTTGGTTGCGGCCGAACTGGCGCGTGAGCATATTATCCAAGTCCTTCGACCATAACCGATAGCCCTTGATGATCGCCTGT
>JAYSPJ010000849.1:0-2052 GCA_043722155.1 Bradyrhizobium sp. | reverse complement strand
AGAAGAAGGCCGGGTGAACCGCGGTCAGGCCGCCTCCAGCCGCCTGATTTCCGTCTCGAACTCGAAGCGCAATTGCGCGCCTTCCTCGTCGGGTATGGGTCGCTGCTTTCGCAGGGACGACGATACGTCACGCCCTGCGCAAGGCAAAATGCGCGCCGCAGAACGCCATCGCGGCGCCGAGGCACAGCGCCGCCAGTCCCGCGAGCACGCCGGATATGGTCGGGATCGGGCTCGGGGCGGAGGCCGCCTGGCCCGCGCCCGCCAGCACCAGCACGCCGACCGCCATCAGGAACTGGCGCATCCGCGGCGGGATTTGCCCGGATACCGCGCTGTCCATCAGCGCCGCCGTGAAATAGCCGCCGGAGAAGCCGACCGTGGCAATCAGCCACCACGCGATGGCCGCCCCCGCGGGCATGAATTCGCTTGTATCGGAGCGCCACAGGCCGCCGAGGTCGAGGCCGTAGCGCGCCCCCAGCATGTGCACGGCGAGCGCCAGCAGCACCCCGGCAATCATCGCGCCCGCCAGGATCAGGCGGCGCGGAAAATAAGTCGTCTCGGCCATCGGCCGTTTGTAGGGTAAAGCCGGCGGGGCGCGCAAGCCGATGCGAGGATTTCTCATGCTGCGAGACGCTCGCGCTGCTCGCTCCTCCCGAGTGAGCGCGAAGCGCTCATCCGGGCATGAGGGGGGTAGTGTTTCAACAAGTTAACCTCATCCTGAGGAGGCCACGAAGTGGCCGTCTCGAAGGATGGGCAGCCATACCGGTTCATGCTTCGATATATTACGACGAGCCGGCTTCCCGGCGCCGGCGTCCATCTCCCCGAGGTCTGCACCCTGCCATGACCAGCGATCCGTCGAACGAGACCAACCGCTACGCTTACAAGGCCGCGCTGATCGGCGCGGCGCGTCAGTTCGAACTGACCGACGAGGGGCTGGCGTGGAAGGTCGGCGGCAAGTCCGGCGTCTGGCGCTATCGCGACATCGCCGTGGTTCGTCTGTCGTATCGGCCGACATCGATGCAGCCGCGCCGGTTCCGTGCCGATATCGAGCTCGGGGATCGTCAGCGCGTCAGCATCCTCTCGACCAGCTGGCAGACGGTGACGTTGATGGCGCCGCAGGACCTCGAATACCGCGCGTTCATCACGCAGTTGCATGCGCGGATGCAGCGGGCCGGCAGCACGGCCGCGCTGGTCGGCGGCATCCGGTCCGGTCTCTACGTCGCGGGCGTCGCGGTGGTGGCGCTGGTCGCGATCTCCATCGCCGGATTGCTGGCGCGCGCGCTCGCCACCGGCGAGTTCGGCGGCGCCCTGTTTCTGGCCGGCTTCGCCGCGCTGTTCGGCTGGCAGATCGGCGGCTTCATGCGGCGCAACCGGCCGCGGGCCTATACCTTCGATCAACTGCCGCAGGCACTGCTGCCGCAGGGCAAGTAGCCGCTGCCCATGGGCAGCAAGCCACCCGTCTCACAGAGTTGGTACTAGTGCCGCACCACCAGCACCGAGCATTTGGCGTAGCGCACGACGTGGCCGGCATTGGAGCCGAGAAAGTAGGTCCGCATCGCCGGCCGGTGCGATGTCATCACGATCAGGTCGGCCTTCATCGCGGCGGCCTCCTCGAGGATCTCGTGATAGATGCCGCCCTGCCGCACAACGCTCGAGATGCGCGAGGGCTCGATGCCGGATTCCCGCGCCACGATGCTGAGCGCCTCCTCGGAGGTCTCGCGCTGCTGGGCGTCGAAATCGGCCGGCACATATTCCGCCAGCATCACCGGCGTCATCGGCAAGACGTTGAGCAGGCGCACCATGCCGCTCCAGGTCTGCGACAGCGTCGCCGCCGTCGCGATCGCGGGCTTCGCCAGATCGGTATCGGCGAGATCGATCGGCACGAGTATGGATTTGAACATCTGCGCCTCCGTGGTCGCGATCAGCCTAACACAAAAAAATCCGGTGTCCGCTTCAGTCGCCGGAGGTTTGCTTCAGCAGCCTCGGGCTGACGAACCTGGCCAGCCGGCCGCGGCGGAATGCCACCTCGCCCCAGTCGTCGACCTCGAAGTCGAA
>JAYSPJ010000848.1:0-5049 GCA_043722155.1 Bradyrhizobium sp. | reverse complement strand
ACCGCGACATCCGCTTTTGAATGAGGATTTCGATGATCGGCCGAATCGTTCTCGTGATCGTTCTCTTGGCGTCGGTGGCGCTGGCGCCCTGTCTGTCGACGCCGGCGCGCGCCCAGGACGTTCCCGGCATCGAAATCTGCACCGTCGAAAAGACCATGGAGCGGCGCACCAGCTGCCTGCAGAGCAACGTCGATTTCCTGATGAAGACGATCGCCAAACTCGGCGGCGACCATCAGCAGAAGCTCGACGCCGCCAACCGCCAGATCGATGGCCTGAAGAGCGTGGTCGCTTCCTTGCAGAAGACCGTGAACGATCTGCAGGCGGCGCAGAAGGCGGCTGACGATGCGAAGAAGAAGGTGGATGCGCCGGCGGCGAAAAACGGCGCAAAGTAGGATTCCGCACCGGTCAGCGGCTCAGCAGACGCGGTAACGCTCCATCACCTCTTTATCCGGCTCGTAGCCGAGCCCGGGACCCTCGGGCACCGCGATATTGCTGCCGGCATCGACGTCGATGCGGCCGCGCCAGAGGCATGCCGCGCGCTTCATGTAGAAAACCTCGACGAAGGCGCCGTCGTCGCGAAGCGACATCAGCTGCAGCGTTGCCAGAAAGCCTGGACCAAAATACGGGGAATGCGGGGCCAGCCGGACGCCGAGTTCGTCGGCCAGCGCGGCGACTTTCAGATACTCCGTCACGCCGCCGACTTTTGTCACTGAGGGCTGTGCATGGCTCACGGCGCCAGCGGTCATCATCTTCCTGAATTGGTGCACCGTGCAGGCGTTCTCGCCCGCCGCGATGTTCAAGCCGCCTTTCGACCGTACCGCCGCCAGGGTGGCAAAATCCTCCGGCGGCCAAACCGGCTCCTCCAGGAACATCGGCGCCGCCGCCCGGCAGGCCTGTGCAAAAGCGATCGCAGCCGCGCCATCCATCGGACAGTTCATATCGACCATCAGCGGGACGCCGGCGCCGATCGCCTGCCGTGCCGCGAACACCGCCGGTGTGGTGGTCTCGTGCAGCTTGATCGCGGTGAAGCCCCGCCGCAGCGCCGTCCGGCATTCGTCCGCCACCTGCTCCGGCGCGCCGATCCGCAGCAGGCTGGCGTAAGCGGGAATGTGCGTCCGCTTGCGCGCGCCGATCAACCGGTGCAACGGCACGCTTTGCACCCTTGCGGCAAGGTCCCACAGCGCAATGTCGAGCCCGGAGATCGCAAACATCGTAATGCCGTAACGGCCGAACAGATGCAGATGGCGCTGGATGTTTTCCATGAAGGCGGGAATGCCCGCCGCATCGGGCACGTGCTGGCCCCGGGCCTGCGGCGCGACCATCTCGTCGATGGCGGCGCAGGTGGTCTGTGGGCAGACGTAGCTGAAAGCGTCGCCCCAGCCGGTGAGGCCGCTGTCGGTCGACACCTCGACGACCACGATATCGAGCGCGGCGATCGCCGAGGCGCCCTGCTTGAAGCTGGCCACGCCGGAGTCATAGGGAATGCGGATGTGGTGAGCGCGGACATCGGTGATCATCATGGCGCGACCCTCTTTGGAAAGCAGCGTGGTAGGGCCAATCATAGAACAGGCGCCGCGAGGCGACCTGCCTTTCTTGTCACTTTCCACAAGGCTGCCGACGCGCCCGACTTCGAGTGCTATGACGAGAAGTTCGATTCCAGGATAGGCAGTGGCGGCTTGGAAACATGGCTACCGGTCGCGCAATAGGCTGCGCAACGCTGCCCTGCGCGGCCGGATAGCCTGACATTGCTTGGCAAGCGATATCGACTTTGCCATAACATGCGCAACGAAAGCGTTGCGCGTGCGGAATGAGCCTGAAATCCGCCTGCAGCCATAAGAAGCGGGGGGATTCCTGTGTCCAATATTCGCGTTCTCGCCACCGGTCTCGAGTTTCCCGAAGGGCCGGTGGTGATGCCGGACGGTTCGGTGGTGCTGGTCGAAATCCGCGGCCGGCGGCTGACCCGGGTCTGGCCCGACGGACGCAAGGAAGTGGTGGCGGAGATTCCGGGCGGTCCCAACGGCGCCGCGCTCGGGCCCGACGGCAAGATGTACATCTGCAACAATGGCGGCTTCAGCTGGATTCCGACCAAAAATATGATCATGCCGGGTCCGCAGCCCGATGATTATCTCGGCGGCTCGATCCAGCGCGTCGATCTGCAAAGCGGCAAGGTCGAGACTGTCGTTTCCAAATGCGGCGAGTATGACTTGCGGGGGCCGAACGACCTCGTGTTCGACAAGCATGGCGGCCTTTGGTTCTCCGACCTCGGCAAGCGCCGCGCCCGCGAGATGGATGTCGGCGGCATGTATTACCTCAAGCCCGGCATGAAGGAGATCGTCGAGGTGGTGCATGGGATACTGCCGGCCAATGGCATTGGCCTCTCGCCGGACGAGAACACCGTCTACATTGCGGAGACGCCGACGGCTCGGCTGTGGGCGTACGAGATTGCCGAGCCTGGCACGCTGAAGCCGCGTGACGTCATCTATCGCGGCGAGCGCGGCAAGCCGATCGCCGGTCTTGGCGGTTACCAGATGTTCGACTCGCTGGCGGTCGAGGCGTCGGGCAATATCTGCGTCGCAACGCTCGTCTCGGGCTGCATCTCGGTGATTGCGCCCGACGGCACCCTGATCGAGCAGGTCCCGACCGGCGACCGCGTTACCACCAATATCGCCTTCGGCGGACCCGAGCTGAAGACCGCCTACATCACGCTGTCCGGCAAGGGCGAACTGATCGCCATGGACTGGGCAAGGCCCGGCCTGGCGCTGAATTTTCTGAACAAGTAACGATTGCGTAAAACGAAATCGTCATTCCGGGGCGATGCGAAGCATCGAATCCGGAATCTCGAGATTGCGGGTCTGGTCCTTCGGACCATCCCGGAATGACAGTGTGAGAAACGGAGTGCCCGATGCCCTGGCTTGAACCGGTTTCACTGCGCGGCCCGCGCGCGCGGCTCGAGCCGCTGTCGCAGGAGCATTGCGACGGGCTGACCGAGGCGGTGCGGGACGGCGAGCTGTGGAAGCTCTGGTACACCTTCATTCCCAAGGCTGAAGACATGCGCAAGGAGATCGATCGCCGGCTGGGTTTGCAGGCGGCGGGGTCGATGCTGCCATGGACGGTGTTCGATGCCGACGGCAGGATCGCGGGCATGTCGACCTACATGAACGTCGACGCCGCTAACCGGCGGGTCGAAATCGGTTCGACCTGGTATGCCAGTCGCGTGCAGCGCAGCGCGCTCAATACCCAGTGCAAATTGCTGCTGCTCGGCCACGCGTTCGAGAAGCTCGATTGCATTGCGGTAGAATTCCGCACCCACTTCTTCAATCACCAGAGCCGGCGCGGCATCGAACGTCTCGGCGCCAAGCAGGACGGCATCCTGCGCAACCACCAGATTGCCTCGAACGGCACGTTGCGCGACACCGTGGTCTACAGCATCATCGCCAGCGAATGGCCGACGGTGAAGGTGCATCTCAACTACCAACTCAACGAAAAGTCGCGGTAGCGCGTTTGTCCGCTCCAGAAAAGAAAAGATAGATGGAAACGTTCGATTATGTGATTATCGGTGCGGGCTCCGCCGGGAGCGTGCTCGCCAACCGGCTGAGTGAAGATGCCGGCACCAGCATCTGTGTGCTTGAGGCCGGACCCAGCGACTGGCACCCCTACATCCACCTGCCGGCCGGCTTCATCAAGACCTTCCACATGAAGAGCATCAACTGGGCCTACCAGCAGGAGCCGGGGCCCTGGACCGGGGGCCGCAGCATCTACGCGCCGCGCGGCAAGACGCTCGGCGGCTCCTCCTCGATCAACGGCCACATCTACAATCGCGGCCAGCGCCAGGACTTCGATACCTGGGCGCAACTCGGCAATCGCGGCTGGGGTTATCCGGACGTGCTGCCCTATTTCAAGCGGATGGAAAAGCGGGTCGGCGAGGGCGACGACGAATTTCGCGGCCGCGACGGCGCGCTCGCCGTCACCACGATGGACTGGCGCGATCCGCTCTGCGAAGCCTTCATGGCCGGCGCCATGAGTCTCGGGATCCCGCGCAACCACGACTACAACGGCAAGATCCAGGAGGGCGTGTCCTACGCCCAGCGCACGATCAAGGATGGCCTGCGCGTCAGTGCGGCGACCGCCTTCCTGCGTCCGGCGATGAAACGGCCGAACGTCCATGTGCGGACCCACGCGCATGCCACCAACATCATCTTCGAGGGCAAGCGCGCGGTCGGCGTGCGCTACATCAAGGGCGGCAAGGGCGGCGCGCCGGTCGAAGTGCGCGCGGCCAGGGAAGTCATCCTCGCCGGCGGCACCTACAATTCGCCGCAACTGCTGCAATTGTCCGGCGTCGGTTCGCCGGAGCTGCTGGGCTCGCTCGGCATCGAGGTGCGCCACGCACTTTCAGGCGTCGGCGAGGGATTGCAGGACCATTACGCGCCGCGTTCGGTCGCGCGCGTCAAGAACATCAGGACCATCAACGAACTGCGGCGCGGCCTCAGCCTGTGGGTCGAGGCGCTGAAATGGGCGACGACGCGGCGCGGCCTGCTGTCGCTGTCGCCGACCATGGTGTATTGCTTCTGGCATTCCGGCGAGAGCACCGAAAGCTCGGACCTGCAGCTGACCTTCACGCCGGCGAGTTACAAGGAGGGCGTGCAGGGGCAGCTCGAGGACGAGCCCGGCATGACCGTGGCCTCCTGGCAGCAGCGGCCGGAAAGCCGCGGCTATGTCCGCGCCCGCTCGGCGGACCCGTTCGCGCCGCCGATCATCCAGACCAACTACCTGGTCGAGGAACTCGACCGCCGCACCGTCGTGGCCGGCATGAAGTTGGCGCGGCGGCTATTGTCATCGGCGCCGCTGGCGCCGTATTTCGCCTACGAGGATTTTCCCGGACCCAATGTGCAGACCGACGACGAATTTCTCGCCGCCGCCACCGAGCGCGGCACCACCACGTTTCACCCGGGATGCACCTGCCGGATGGGTCCGGCCGACGCCAAATGGGCCGTGGTCGACGACCAGTTGCGTGTCCACGGGCTGCAGGGCCTGCGCGTGGTCGACGCCTCG
>JAYSPJ010000847.1:0-1786 GCA_043722155.1 Bradyrhizobium sp. | reverse complement strand
CCCGCATTGGCGACGCGCCAGTCGGCGACGGCGGCGGCGAAGATCGCGATATCGACCGGCAGCGACGCTTCCACCTGGCGCAGCATGTCGCGCGCCGATTCCACGTGCTTCACGGTGACCCCGGTGGGATCGTCGAGATCGACCGGGCCGGAGACCAGGGTGACGTCGGCACCGGCGGCCTGCGCAGCGATGGCAATGGCAAAACCCTGTTTGCCGGACGAGCGGTTGGCGATGTAGCGTACCGGATCGATCGCCTCATGGGTGGGCCCAGCGGTAATCAGCACGCGTTTTCCCGCCAGCGGGCGCGGTTGCGACGGGCGCAGAAACGTTTCGGCGGCGGTAGCGATTTCCGTGGGCTCCGCCATCCGGCCGACACCGGCCTCATTGGCTTCGGCCATCTCGCCGGCATTGGGCCCGATCATGGCGATGCCGTCGCGTGCGAGCTGCGCGACATTGCGGCGGGTTGCGGCATTGTTCCACATCAACGGGTTCATTGCCGGCGCCAGCAGGATCGGCCGGTTGGCCGCGAGCAGGATCGCGCTGGCGAGATCGTCGGCATGGCCCTGCGCCATCTTGGCCATCAGGTCCGCGGTCGCGGGCGCCACCACGATCAGGTCGCAGTCGCGGCCGAGACGGATGTGACCGGCGTCGAACTCGCTTCCGGGATCGAACAGATCGGTGTAGGTGCGCTCGTTCGAGAGCGCGCTGGCGGAAAGCGGCGTGACGAACTGCTGCGCAGCGCGGGTCAGCACGCAGCGGACGTGAATGTGCCGCTCCTTCAGCCGCCGGATCAGATCCAGCGCCTTGTAGGCGGCGATGCCGCCGCCGATGATCAGGGTGACGCGCGGGTGGCTGCGGGCGACGCCGTGCCCGCGATCCGCCGGGTGCGCCTGGAAGGCGGCCGGCGGCGGGGATGGGGTCGGCGAGGGGTGATGCAGTGCCGCCTCGCGCAGGATCACCCGCACCTCGTCTTCGACCGATCGGCCGTTGCGGGCCGCCCGCAACCGCAGCTCGTCCCGGATGGCGTCATCGAGCTTTCGGATGGTCAGGCTGGCCATGGGGCGATATCCGGCTAATCTGACAGCAATGCTAGCATTTCCTGCATACATTGCAATCAAAGCTGACGGACGGCGAACAGAATCGCGATGAAGGTTCCCGCAATGATCCAGAGCGCAAGGGTGCGCCATCGGCTCTTGCGGCCCTCGCTCCGGCCCATCGCCGCAATCGTCTCCGGCGACAGCGTAATGCCCTCCCGGGTCATGGTTTCCAGCTGCTCCAGCACGGCAACCGACCGCGAGGCGATCGACGGCAAGGCGGCCAGCACCCGGCCAAGCTCGCCGGCGCCGGACACCGCACCTTGAATGCGTCCGACCGGGCCGAGATTGCGCTCGATCCATTCGCGAACCACGGGGTCGGCGACCTTCCAGATATCGAGTTTCGGATCGAAGCCGCGCGCGACGCCCTCGACCACCACCATGGTCTTCTGCAGCAGGATCAGTTCGGGACGGGTCCGCATGTCGAACAGGCCGGTGACCTCAAGCAGCAGCGTCAACAGCTTCGCCATCGAGATTTCTTCGGCGACGCGGTTGTGGATCGGCTCGCCGATGGCGCGGATCGCCTGCGCGAAATTCTCCACCGAGTGATGCGCCGGCACATAGCCGGCCTCGAAATGCACCTCGGCGACGCGGCGATAGTTGCGCGTGATGAAGCCCAAAAGGATTTCGGCGAGGAAGCGCCGCTCCTTCATGCCGAGCCGGCCCATGATGCCGAAATCGACCGCGACCAG
>JAYSPJ010000846.1:0-8992 GCA_043722155.1 Bradyrhizobium sp. | reverse complement strand
CGGCACATCAGACCAAGCAAGGTGGGACCATCGAAGTGTTCGTAACACGGTTCGAAATGGATCACCGCGCGCGGCTTGAGGGCGGCCAGGAAGTCAATGAAACCCGCGGCCAGCATCGGCACGTAATGGGTGGCGTAGGAAGTGAAGATCACGGCGTTTTCCGGCACATGGAGCCCTTCAATGCGCATGTTGCGGAAATCGCAATGCCCGACTTTGATCTCCCTCAAGAAAGGTCGAGAAACCAGCTCGATCAGCTCCCGCCCGGTGCTCGTGTACTCCCCCGCATACAGCGGGAGGTTGGCAAACCCCTCTCGTTCGCAAAGCCCCAGCAGTTTCGAGCCGTATCCGGCCCCGAGTTCCACCAGGGCGCTGGCGTTGTCGAGATAAGGCCGCAGGGTCGCTTCATACAGGCCGAGATGCTTGTCGAGCATGGTCCGTTCCGTGCCCATGAAAAGGGTGCCGTCTTCGTAGCAGGGCAGTTCCGCGTCGAGGTCGACGAATACCGCCTCCACGTCAAGCACCGTCGGTGCGTCGAGCGCGCGAACCTGGCGCAACAGCGTTCCCCATTTGTCGACCTCGTATTCCCGCCGGACATCGGTCTCGCCCTTGTACCGCACCGGATAAGCCTCCAGGCCGAGGAGGCGTGCCGGCCATTCGGAGTAGCGCGGAAGGTCGTCAAGAGACAGCGCGTCGGGTCGGCGCGGGCTCACTTCGGCTCCCCGTGCGGATTCGGGGCGGAGGTGCGCCCGAGGAGCCGCAGGTTCGACGACGTGGACGACGGCCTCATGTCCCCGCACCCGACGCTGCCCGCAGCACATGCATCTGCGCCCAGACCTTGCGGAACGCCGCCACGACAAGGTCGACCTCATCGTCGGTCATCTGGTGGCGGCACATTTCGAAGGTGATGTGACTCGTATCGTGTAGCGACTCCGCGACCGGACAGATGCCCTTGTCGTAACTCACGTCGCGGCGGCAGATGTCGGAAGTCCAAGGGAAGCCACCCGAGCCGTAGGCGATCTTTTGCTGGTACATCGGAAGCAGGTGAACACAAGCGTAGCCGGCAGCCAGCCCCTGCACGCCTTCCGCCGCGAGGGCTTCGACGATGCACTGGTGCGAAACCCCCAGCTCCTGCGCGTCGATGCCGATCGGGTAAACATAGAACACGTGGGTAGAATCGCGCCGCACCACCGGCACCCCCAGTCCCGGCAAGTCCTTGAGGCCCGCCGTGAGCCTTTGCGCCGCGCGCTGCCGGCTCTGGATGAACGAGCCCAGCTTCTTGAGCTGTTCCAGGCCGATGGCGCACTCGATTTCCCCGAGGCGGAAATTGTGCCCGATCATGTTGCGCAGGTCGGTGAAGCCCATGGGACCGACGACCGCTTCGGCATGATTGCGGATCAGCCGCAACCGTTCGGCGATGCCGTCGTCATCCGTGACCAGGATCCCTCCTTCGCCGGTATGGATGTGCTTGTGATAGTTCAGGCTGAATCCGCCGACGTCGCCGAGCGTGCCAGCGTGACGCCCCTGGTACAAGGCCCCGGGCGATTGCGCCGCATCGGTGATGATCTTCAACCCGTGACGGTCGGCGATCGCCTGAAGCGCCGCCATGTCGGCCGATTGGCCGAAAATGTCGACCGACATGATCGCCCGGGTGTGTGGCGTAATGTTCGCCTCCACCGACGCCGGGTCAAGGCAGAAGGTGTCCGGCTCTATGTCGGCGAACACGGGGATGGCGTTCCAGTGCAGTATCGCGGTGGCGCTCGCGCACATCGTCCACGGGCTGACGATGATCTCGTCGCCCGGCTCGATGCCGACGGCACCGACCGCGGCTACCAATCCGGAAGTCCAGGAATTGACCGTGACCGCGTGCTTGACGCCGAAATATGACTCGCACGCGCGCTCGAACTCGCGCACCTTCGGCCCGCCGAGGAAGTCCTCGTGCCAGGCCCCGATGAACTGGGAAAGCACCCCGGATTCCACCACCGCCTTGGCCGCCTCGACCTCCTCCCTACCGATCGAGTTGTATCGCGAGAGCGCTTGTCCTATCGTCCGATTGCCCCCGAAAAGGGCCAGTGTGTCGTTCATCCCTTGATCTCCTTGGCTGCAAATTCCGTCATGGTTTCCAGTGTGGCCAGCGCCTCCTGCCCGGTGCACAGGCTGGGCGCTGCTCCGGCGGCAAAGGCCGCCAGCTGGTCAGCGACATGCCACTGATAACGCTCCAACCCCGACTCGATGACCTCCGCCGGCGCTGCCAGCGCCTTGTGCCCCGCAAAACGTTCGTCCGCAACCACGCCTTCCCAACGGATGCGCTGGCCGGCACGTTCATAGCGCAGTCGCCCGTTGCGACACATGAGATCGATCGAATGATGGCCGTATTCTTCGCTTCCGACCGGCAGGAACACCACGCTGCCGCGCGCGAAATCCACACGGACTTCGCAATCGCTGTCGGGACCATCCCCGCGGACGCCCGGATCCAGCATTTGCGCCCCACGCGGCACACCGAGCCAATATTCGAGCAGGTTGAAAAAATGCGAACCATTGTGGAGAAAGCCCTTCGAATACCAGGCGACGCCCCGCAGCGGTCCGGCAATCAGGCCGGCATCGAGGCGCCGCCGGACCTCGATCACCCCCGGCGTGGCGCGTCGCATGTAGTTGACGAACAGTGCGATGCCGTGCTCGGCGCACAGCCGCACCATCGCGCGCGCCTGGCCCGGATCGTATGAAAGCGGCTTTTCGCAAAGGACGACTGACGGCTTGGCGAGCGCGACAACTTCGGCAAGAACGCGATGATGCTGTGCGGTCGGCACCGCGATGACGACCAGCTGCGGCCGGTTATTCCGCAGCATGTCGCCGACCTCGGCGAAGGCCGGCCTGCCGTAAGCCCGGGAGAAACGCCGGCGATTCCCCTCGTCGACATCGACTCCCGCCACGATGTCGTAAGCAGGATGGATGGCGAACGCCCGGCAATGCGAATACACGACATCCGGATTGTCGGTCTCCAGGTCGTAGCCCATGCCGATGCTTCCAAGACCGATGATGGCAACGTCGGTGGTCATCGGCCCCCCTTCCGGGCTACGGCGGCGTTGAGCAATGCCAGATCAGGCACCCCACGAAGCAGGGCGACCATTTCGCGGCAGCCGAACATCGGGTTGTGCGGGTACAAACGCTCGATCACCCGGGACAGCAGGTCGAAATCGGCCGCCTCATCAAGCGTGAGCCCCAGCTCCGGCCAATGCAGTTCGGGCGGCGCAACGAGATGGACGGCCGGGAAAAATTCGGGATGGCTTCGCATGTGCAGCGTGACGTGCTCGCGATCGAGCCGGTCGCCCGTCATCGACGCGGAACGCCGCAGTGCGTCCAGAGGGAACACTTGGACATCCATGCCGATGGGATAGCTTCGCACGTGGGCGTTGCTGACGTAATCGGCGCGGTGAGCCTTGAACATCCGCACCACCTGCTCGACGATTTGCGGATCGATGAGCGGGCAGTCGCCCGTGATCTCGACGACCACATCGGCGCCGGCAGACTCGGCGGCCCGGATCACCCGGTCCATCACGTCGTCCTCGCTGCCGCGGAAGCAGCGGACCTGCATCGCCCGGGCGAACTCAGCCAATGCGTCGTCGGCGCCGGCGACCGTGGTGGCGAGGACGATGTCGTCGATGGAGGGAACAGCCCGCAACCGCTCCAGCAGATATTGCAGCAGCGGACGTCCGAGCACCGGCAACAGGACCTTGCCGGGCAGGCGCGAGGAGCCCATGCGGGCCTCGATCGTGGCCACGAATCTCATCGTCGAACGTCTCGCATCGCTTGCCGTCGCGCTAGCCACTGATCAGGTGCCAGTCCATCGGCGTTCCTCTGACCACGTCGCGTGCCACCCTGCGCCCCAGAAGCAGGTCGTAGTACTTCGGCGCCAATCCGGTTCCCGGACGCAGGCAGCGCAAATTCGCGCGCGTCAGCACGTCCCCTGCCTTCAGGTCTTGCGCGATGTGGATCGACCGCCGGAACGCAAGCGACGCCTTTTCGGCTTCCACCGGGCCGTAGGCGACCGCTCCGAGCGATTGCCAGGCGCGTTCGGTCTCAACGACCAGGGAACGCAGTTCGTCGGGTTCCATCGAAAAGGTGCTGTCGACGCCGCCATCTGCCCGCGCCAGGGTGAAATGCTTCTCGACCACGGTCGCGCCGTGCGCCACCGCGGCCACCGCAGTGCCGATGCCCATGGTGTGATCCGACAGCCCGACCTCGCAACGGAACAGGGCACGCAAGTGGGGAATCGTCAATACATTGCTGTTAGCCGGCGTTGCCGGGTAGGTACTGGTGCACTTGAGCAATGCCAGGTCCTTGCAGCCACCTTCGCGCGCCGTGCGCACGGCGTCATCGATCTCGGCCAGCGTCGCCATGCCGGTGGAGATCACCATCGGCTTCCCGGTCGCGGCGACCCTGCGGATGAGGGGCAAATGCACGATTTCAAACGAGGCGATCTTGTAGGCGGGCACATCGAGGCCCTCCAGGAAATCCACCGCGGTTTCATCGAACGGCGTGCTGAAGCAGAGCACACCCAGTTCGCGCGCGCGCCGCATGATCGGCTCATGCCATTCCCAGGGCGTGTGGGCTTCCCGGTAGAGATCGTGCAGGGTGCGGCCCGCCCACAAGCTGTTCTTGTCATCGATCAGGAAGGCGCCCGCGGCCAGATCCAGGGTCATGGTGTCAGCGGTGTAGGTCTGCAGCTTGATCGCGTCCGCGCCGGCACGCGCCGCCGCCGCCACGATCTCGAGGGCACGATCCAGGGACTGATTGTGGTTGCCCGACATTTCCGCGATCACGAAGGGACGTGCGTCCTGCCCCACTTTGCGCTGTGCTATGAACATGTTGATGCTCCCTGTACCGTGTCGGGATGTTCCCGCATGTCGCGCCGGTAGGCAACAAAACCGCCCTCGCCGGCCTGCGCCGAAAACCCGAGATGCTCGAAAATGCGGTGCGACGCCCGGTTGCGTTCCAGCACGCGGCCGATGATGGTGGCATGGTCGAACTGCGCATGCAGAGCCGACAGGGCCACCGCCACCATCGTGGCGCCAAGCCCCCGGCCCCGGAAGTGCGTACCGAGAGAGAAATGAATCTCCCAGTCCGCCGCACCTTGGCGCTCGAACCTTACCTGGCCGACCGGAACCGCCTCGGGCGTTTCGACAATGTAGAACCGGCAGCCAAGGGGGTCGGCCAGTTTCCTGCCCAGCCAGTCGTGATGGGTCGCCGCGACGATCGCTTCCGGATGGAAGCCGTTTGCTCGGGTCACCGGATCGTTGGCCCAACCGAGCAGCAGCAACTCGTCCGACGCCATCGCCGCCCGGACCGTCAACGGCGTACGGACATCGGCAGCGAGGATGGCCGCGACGCGACCCGCACCCCAACCGTCGACGACCTCCCGGCAAGCCCGTGACCATGATTCCTCCAGGCCGGTGTGGAGAATGTCGCAAACGGCCCTGGAGATGGCGCCCTCGTCAACTGCATCCTCATCGCCAAGCCAGCGGATCAGGCCGAGGCGGTCCAGTTCCTGCGCGATGGCCCGCTGGTTATCCGCAACGGTGACGACCAATGCGGGCAGCCCCAGGCACAAGCGCTCCCAATTGCTGATTCCGCCCGCCCCGATCGCCAGATCTGCAGCGGCCATTAGGTGAGCCAGCGTGGGCAGATCCTGATGCAGTCTGACGCAGGGCTGGCCGCTGGCCTGTTCGCGCAGGCGCCCGAGGTGCGGGTTGGCCGAGGTCGTCACCACGTCGAGGACCACATCCTGCCTGCCAAGCCCCGCGAACGCTCGCATCGTGCGACCGCTGAGGTCCGCAGCGTCGACACCGCCAAAAAAGGCCAGTATGCGGCGGACCGGACCGTGTTTGACCGGCAGGCCGGCACGCAACAACGCGTAGGCGGGGTCGAGAAGGGCATGGTGCGGTCCTAGCAAGGCGGCGCAGTGCGCGGGCAGCTTGTCCGCGTATCGTCCCTCCAGGTCCGCCACCAGGTTCTGGTCGAGCAACAATTGGCAGCAGTGGGGCCGGTCGGCCAGGTCGTCGATAACGAGGATCCGCTCGACGGCGCCGGCCAGCACCGTTTCCCAGCGCCGGTCGAGCAGGTAATGGTCGACCACCAGCCAGTTCGGGGAGGTGCCGAGAGCGGCCAGCGATGCGACGGTCTGCGCCGCATCGTCCTGCCACGACACCGCGCTCGCTCCCGGTTCGGGCGGCGCGATCCCGCCCAGGCGCAACACGGGAAAGCCGCGCCGCTCGATCAGCGCGCACATGTCGCCCGGCTGCACCCGTGAAATAAAGGTGACTGTGCCGCCCTTTTCGCGCAGCGCCTGCGCCAGCACGAGGCAGCGCATCACATGCCCGGAGCCGATCTGTGTCGACCCGTCCACCCGGAAGACGTAGTGCTTCACCATTCAGGCCCCCGTTGCCGCAAGACCGGAGCGCACCGGGAGACCGGCCGCGGCGAGATAAGCCTTCGCTTCACGCGGTGTTTGCTCGGTGAAATGGAAGATGCTCGCCGCGGCGACGGCGGAGGCTCCGGCCTCCTGCACTGCCAGCCGCATGTGCTCGTAGTTTCCGGCGCCGCCCGAGGCGATCACGGGCAGGTTCACGGCACGCGAGACCAATTGGATCAACTCGAGGTCATAGCCCTCCATCGTGCCGTCCTGATCGATCGAAGTGATCAGGATCTCGCCCGCACCACGTTGCTCCAGCTCCCTCGCCCATTGATCGGGTCTGCGCCCGGTGGCGACGGTGCCGGCATGCGAGTAGCAGCGATAGCCGTTGTCGTCCTGGCGCCGAGCGTCGATGCTGGCCACAATGCACTGGGCGCCGAATCGCCCGGCCGCCGCCTCCACCAGCGCAGGATCGGCATAGGTCGCGGAATTGATGCTGATCTTGTCGGCACCGGCGCGCAGCAAGGCCTGTATCTGCGCTATGCTCGTGACGCCGCCGCCGACGGTGAGCGGCACGAAACATTGGCTTGAAAATTCGTCCACCGACTCGCAGTCGGGCTCGGCATTTTCTCGACCGGCAAGGATGTCCACCAGAATGAGTTCGTCCACTTCCCTAGTGTTGTAGACCTGGATCGCCGGCAATACCGGGCCGACCCGCCGCCAACTGTCGAACCGCACGCCCTTGACAAGTCCGAAGTTCTTCCACAAAAGGGTGGGAATCACGCGTATCTTCAGCATGGCTCGAATTCGAGAAAATTCTTGAGCAGCCTGAACCCGGCCCGCGAGCTCTTCTCGGGATGGAATTGCGCCCCGAAAACATGGCCACGGGCGACTGCGGCGGCAAGCGGAACGCCGTACTGGACTTCCGCCACCACATCGCCCCGATCGGAAGCATCGAACGCGAAACTATGCACGAAATAGAAGTCGGTCCCGCCGGGAATGCCTTCAAACAACGGGCATCGACGCGGCGGCAGGACGACACTGTTCCAGCCGACATGGGGAATGCGCAGCGCGCATCCGAAATCGTCGATGCGCCTGATCGTGCCGGGGATCAGGTCGAGCCCGCCACGTTCGCCGCCCTCCGTGCCGGTGGTGGCCAGCAGCTGCATGCCCAGGCAGATGCCCAGCAAGGGCTTGCCTGCCGCCACTTCATCGCGGATGGCCGACACCCAGCCGCGCGCGGCGAGATTCTTCATCCCATCCCCGAAACTTCCCACGCCGGGCAGGACAATGCGATCGGCACCGCCGAGTTCGGCAGGAGCCGCAGCCACGAAGGGATCGCAACCAAGTTCGGCCAGCGCCCGCCGGACCGAGCCCAGGTTGCTCATGCCGTAATCGACAACCCCGACTTTCATGGATTGTCGTAATTCGTCTTGGTGAGATTGTGGCCGGCATCCTTCAGCAGTTTGCCGCTCTTGTCGCGCAGGAAGATCTTCTTGTTGGTAAAGCGGTCGCAGATATCGATGAATTCGGGCACGTTCATACCAAGTGGCCTGAGCGTGTCCTCAAGGCGCTTTCCGAGGTACTCCGAGGGAAACAGTCCGTCGAGCCGCCTGACGATCTCCAGGCCCATCTCGCGGCTCAGGCGCCCCCGTCGGATATGAAGGCAAGCGTGATCCGTGGCGCGTCCGAACCCGAACTTCAGGAACTTGAAATATTCGTGAATGGCGACTTGATGGTTGTCCAGGTTCTCGTAGTTGACCATCGATCCGAGCGTGACGTTCGGCGGCGTCGAGAACCCGTAGGCCTGCGCGATCATGGCGTTCGCAAAGCCATCCCATGGCAGGTAGTAACCCAGAAACAGTCCCGTCACACCTACGCCCGCCAGTTCTTCGTCGGTCGGATAGGTATAGGGAATGAGGTCTTTCTCGCGGAGGCCGTCCAGTCCGACGAGGTCGGAGACGCGCAAGCCGAGCAGACCGCCGAATTCCTCCAGCCAGCGCCGGTTGAGGATGTTGCTTTCCGCGGCTGCCGCCGGGCCGCCGTACTCGTTCTGCGAGTTTTCGCCCCAGATGATCAGGGGCACCTTGAATTGCACCGCAGCGCGCACGGGGATGGTGAAGATCCCGACGTGCTCTGGCCAGGAGATGTCGCCGACCTTCGTCAGGCCGATCCGGTTGAGTTTCGCCCGCACCAGCGGATTGGGCGACATTTCAATGTGGTCCACGCCGAGCCGTTTGATGTTGTCGATGTTCCTGCGGCCAATCTCCGTAAGGTCGCAGGTCGTCGCCGTCACGCAGAGCGGATTCATGCCCAGCCGGAGGACTTGCACGACCTGGAAGGTGCTGTCCTTGCCGCCGCTCACCGGGACGATGCAGTCCCAGTTGCCGCCGTCCTTGCGACGGTACCTGGCGAACACTGCTTCCAGTTCGCGCGCGCGCGCGTCCCAGTCGACGATGGCGCGGTTCTCGTAGTTCCGGCAGGCGTTGCAGATGCCTTCCCCGTCTAGGAGCAGGTCGGGCTTGGTGTCCGGCATGACGCAACGGCGGCAGTAGGTCAGCATGATGGAGCGGTTCTCCGGATGAG
>JAYSPJ010000845.1:0-3409 GCA_043722155.1 Bradyrhizobium sp. | reverse complement strand
CCTCGAGGTCAACCCGATGAAGTCCAAGGCGCTCACCAACTTCCGCGTCTCGGGCAAGGACGACGCCATCCGCCTGACCCCGCCCAAGATCATGACCCTGGAACAGGCGATCGCCTATATCGACGACGACGAAATGGTCGAAGTCACGCCCAAGTCGATCCGCCTGAGAAAAGCGCTGCTCGACCCGAACGAGCGCAAGAAGGCAGGGCGCAAGAAGCAAGCGGCTTGACCCTCCTCTCCCCTCGCGGGAGAGGATAGCGAAGCTTGCCCCGCAAGGGGCTAGCGAAGCTTGGAGAGGGGCGCGGCAGGCGAAAAGCCAGCGGATGCGAAGGGTTGGAAGCGGGGCGCGGGAGGGGGTGCACCCCGCTTCCGGACCCACAACGTCGCAGCCGCGGGAAAGTGCCCGGGGTTTTTTGTTCAGGTTAGGAAGATGCGAGGGCCATCGCCCTCGCACTCCCGAGAGTTTGGCCAATGCCTTAACTGTTGGCAACAGAGTCATTGAGCCGCATTGATACTTGTTCACTTTATGATCTCAAGGTACGTTCATCCCGGTAGCCCTGACTTTTTGAGGTGGGAATGTGGCCTTGCAGTTCTGCCAGCTTCGTGACCGATGCGGGCTTGAGCTTGCCGATGTCGCCGCAGAATTCGGCGAACCCCTGAACGCCGTTTCTCTCTGGGAGAGCGGCGACCTGCTCCCGCCCGACCGGGTATTGCGGTCGTTGGCCATCATGGCCGATTTCTCGCCGCAAATACCGATCGCGGAGTCAAATGCAGAGGCTGACTGCGCGACTATTAAACGCGACAATGTAAAGACGGTAGTTGCGCGAGCAACACCGAAACAGCGCAAGTCGTTTCTCGGCCAGTTCCTGACATCGCCAGCCATCGCCGATTACATGGCATCCTTGTTTACTCTGCCGGAAACGGGCGCGGTAGGGCTGCTGGATGCGGGGGCGGGTGAAGGTGCATTGACGACTTCTTTCGTTGAACGTTCGCGACTGACCCCTGGTCAACGTAGCGTCGCTGCGGTCGCATTCGAACTCGATGGCGAAATTCTGCCTTCATTGCGTCGCAACCTATCGGCAGTGGAAGCTTGTGAGGGCATCGCTTGCACGTTGATCGAAGGCGACTACATCGAAAATGCAGCTAAGCACATTCGGCTCGGTACTGGCGCACGATACACGCACGCTATTCTCAATCCCCCTTACAAGAAGATCAGTAATGACTCGCGACATCGCGCCCTATTGCGCTCGGCAGGTCTCGAAACCGTCAATCTCTATACCGGTTTCGTCGGACTGACGCTCGAATTGCTCAAACCGGGCGGGGAGCTTGTCGCAATCATCCCGCGCAGCTTCTGCAATGGCCCGTATTATCAACCGTTCCGCCGCTTTATTCTGCGACGCGCGGCAATCCAGCACATACACTTGTTCGAATCACGGAAAAAGGCGTTCCAGGCCGATGGCGTCCTGCAGGAAAATATAATCGTCAAACTGACGCGCGGTGGCGAACAAGGGAAAGTCACCATTTCGACCTCGTCAGATGCGAGTTTTGCGGATTATAACGAAAAACGGCACGATTTCGCGCGCATTGTCTTCCCCGACGACGCCGACGCCTTCATCCATATCCCGACCGGCGACGACGAACAAATTCTGGAAAGCGCTGGCTTCGGGAACAGCCTCACCGATCTGGGGCTGATGGTTTCCACTGGCCCGGTGGTCGATTTCCGATTGCGAGAGGATTTGCGGCTGAACCCCGAACCCGGCACCGTTCCCCTGCTCTACCCCGGCCATTTCGGACCCGGCGGTCTGCAATGGCCCAAGCCCGGCTTCAAGAAACCGAACGCGATCCGCGACACGATGACGACGCGCAAGTGGCTGTACCCAAATGGCTTCTATGCCGTCGTACGGCGATTTTCATCGAAGGAAGAGCGCCGCAGGATCGTCGCCAACGTAGTTGATCCTGCCAGGTTGCCAGCGGCGATGATCGGGATCGAAAATCACCTCAATGTCTTCCACCACAAGCGCCAGCCCATTTCCGAAGATTTGGCGCACGGGCTTTCAGCCTATTTGAACGCCACCGCCGTCGATACCTATTTCCGGCGCTTCAACGGCCATACGCAGGTCAACGCAACCGACCTTCGCGCGATGCGCTATCCGAGCCGCGGCGCGCTGCTCGCCCTGGGCCAATGGGCAAAGACCCGCGCCAGCATTTCGCAGGACGAGATTGACGAAAGAGTGAACGGCCTTTGATCGACCATCCCAAAATTGCCGCTGCGCTCCAAATCCTGATCGATCTCGGGTTACCCCGCGCGCAGCAGAATGACCGTTCAGCGCTGACACTCTTGGCCCTGCTCGATTTGCAACCAGACATGGATTGGAGGCGAACACGCGCGCCGCTCATCGGCATCACCCCGATAATGGATTGGATCCGCCTGCACTACGGCAAGGAATACAAGCCCAACACGCGCGAGACCGTCCGTCGCCAGACAATGCACCAGTTCGTTCTGGCGGGAGTCGCGCTTTACAATCCCGATGACCCGGCCCGCCCAGTGAACAGTCCGCGGGCAGTCTATCAGGTTTCGCCCAATGCGCTTGCGCTCTGCAAGACCTACGGCAAGGCGGGATGGGCGAAGCGGCTTGCCGCCTATCAAGGTGACGTAAAGACGCTGACCGCCAAATATGCCCGCAACCGCGAGATGGAGCGCATTCCCGTTCAGCTTGCCGACGGCACCGAAATCCGCCTTAGCCCGGGCGAGCATAGCGCCCTGATACGTGACATCATCGACGGATTCGCACCCCGCTTCGCGCCGGGAAGCGTGTTGATATACGCGGGCGATACCGGCGAGAAGATGGGCTATTTTGACCGTGAGCGACTCGCTGTGTTGGGCGTCTCGGTCGATAATCACGGCAAAATGCCCGATGTGGTGATCCACGACGTCAAGCGAAACTGGCTGCTGCTGATCGAGTCGGTAACCAGCCACGGCCCCGTTGATGGCAAGCGCCACCACGAGTTAATGGAACTCTTCTCGAATTCAGCCGCAGGGCTGGTTTATGTCACAGCCTTCCCTACGCGAGCAGTCATGGCGCGCTACCTTGCGAATATTGCCTGGGAATCGGAAGTGTGGGTCGCCGACGCGCCGACTCATTTGATCCATTTCAATGGGGAGCGCTTCCTCGGTCCCTATTAGGAGTAGTTATCCATTGGTTCGGCGACGCCGATCTTGTGCTCGAGGTCGCACCCGCGGATACAAACGGCGGCGGGGCGGACCACGTGGAGAGCAGCGATGCGGACTGACATTTTCGGCCTTGCCCCGCGCCAGCACGACATGTTCGGTGTGGCGCAGGAAACTTTCGATGAACCGATGACCGTCGAGGAAATTCGCGCCGAACTGCTTGCCACGCTCGACTTGCTG
>JAYSPJ010000844.1:0-2053 GCA_043722155.1 Bradyrhizobium sp. | reverse complement strand
GTGAAGATCCCAAGGTCAAGTACATCACCGGGCATTGCAAGGATGCCGCCTTCCGGGGCGCGACGCTTGTCAAGCAGATGCTGACGTTCGCGCGGCAGGAAGTCCTCGCGCCCAGATCGGCGAAGCTCGCCCGCCTGGCGGACGAAATCGCGCCGCTGATCAAGCAGGCCATTCCCGGCAACATCGTGTCGATCGACTTTCCGGCCGATCTGCCCCCGGTTCTGATCGACCCGGTGCTGCTCGAAACGGCACTGCTCAACCTGGCCGTCAACGCCCGCGACGCCATGCCGGGCGGCGGCACGCTTTGGCTGACCGCCAGCGTCTCGCGGCCGGGAGATCGCAACCATCCCGCTGAGCTGAGAGCGGTTGAGGCGGTGGCCATCGCGGTACACGACAACGGCGAGGGGATGCCTCCTGAAATCGTGCCACGCGTAACCGAACCGTTCTTCACCACCAAAGCGCCGGGAAAGGGCACCGGGCTGGGGCTGGCCATGGTTTACGGCTTCATCAGCCAGTCGGGCGGCGCGATGCACATCGACAGCCGCGTCGGCGAGGGTACGACCATCACGCTGTATCTGCCGGTCGACACAGCGAAGGGTGAACCGGAGCCCGTTGCGGATGTCGTTGCCGACACGGCAGCGCCGACCGGCGTTGGCGCCGTGCTGTTGGTCGACGACCATGCAGCAGTCCGCGCGGTCGCGGCCGAACAACTGCGCGACCTGGGCTACACGATCACCGAGGCCGATGGCTACGCTGCGGCGATGACGCGGATCGAGGCGGGCGAGCCGTTCGACTGCGTGGTCAGCGATGTCGTGATGCCCGGCGGAGACGGGGTCGCGCTCGCCGCCGCGATCCGTTCGACCCGTCCCGGCCTACCGATCCTGCTCATGACCGGCCGGGCAGACAGCAACCGCGTTGCGGGAGAACAGGTGCTGCACAAGCCGTTCAAGCTGATCGATCTCGCCACTGCCGTTGCCGATGCGATCGATCTGCCGGTCAGGGAGCTCGCGACAGTTGCCAGGATCGCGTCTCGCTGTCGCTCGCGGTGCGTTGCCGACACGCTTGAGCACTGGAGCGCAGCGAAATTCGCGGGCAAGGTGCCGGCCTTCGCGGCATTCGACGCCGATGTCTGTTCGGAGCCGCACAAGCTCGCGGTCGTGATCGCCGACGCGTCGCAATCGCCGATGGGATTGACGGTCGAGTCGGAGGGCAAAGACCCTGAAGAATTGCTGGGTCGGCCGATGAAGGCCAACGCGTTCGACGGGCGCGGCGCCGACGGATTCGGATCGGCCGAGGAAAGCTATCGCCGCGCGGTGAATACACGCCAGCCTGTGTTCGACTATATCAAAATGGATTTCGGTGACGGCGGACCGGAGCGGTTCGAACGGCTCATCCTGCCCTATTCGAGCAACGGTGGGCTGGTCGATCGGCTTGTGTCGATCGTCGTTGTCGCCAAAGACACATAGATAAAGGGCGCAGTACGTGGCAGAAACCTTAAATTTTAATGATCCGCAACTTGCCCGCAAGGTCGAACAACTGGATGTTGCCGACATTGACGCGCTGCCTTTCGGCGCAATTTGCATTTCCTATCCCGACGAAATGGTCACGCATTACAGCGAGGTCGAACGGCGAATGTCCGGTTCGGGCAATCGTCCGCGTCTCGGGTTGAATTTCTTTCGCGACATCGCGCCGTGCATGGACAACGACCACTATCGCGGCCGCATCGCCCAGGCGATGGCGCGCGGCACGCTTGACCTCGAATTTACCCATATCGGCGACTTCGAGGATCGTGAGCGCGAACTCACCGTACGCGTCCAGTCGGCGTCAGGCGGAGGCTATTGGGTTTTCATGCGGCGAGATTGATCGTTGCGCATGGCAAACCGGTCACGGCAATGCGGTCGTTACCGGGTGGCAGCAAGAATAACGGCGACGGTTTCCTGGGGCATGTCCCACGCGGGGAAATGCCCGCTTGATTCAAACCAGCGCAGTTCGGCGGAGGGAAACGCGGCTTTGGCGCGTGCCGCCTGCCGCGGCAGGCACAGCCGATCGTGCC
>JAYSPJ010000843.1:0-2316 GCA_043722155.1 Bradyrhizobium sp. | reverse complement strand
CGGCGTTCAGCCTGGCCACGATTTCCTTCGGCGTGTTCTTCGGCACCCACAGGCCGGACCACAGCGTCATGTGAAACCCGGGAAGCCCGGCTTCGTCGGTGGTCGGAATGTCCGGCGCCGACCCGGCGCGCTTGGTGTCGGTGACGGCGTAGCCGCGGATATTGCCGGCGCGCACCTGGTTGATGGAGTTGGAAAGCTGATCGACCATGAGATCGATCTGGCCGGCGACGAGATCGTTCATCGCGGGGCCGGTGCCGCGATACGGCACATATTGCAGCCTGGCGCCGGTGATGTTCTCCAGATAGATCCCGGCGATGTGACTTCCCGAACCGGCGCCGGCGGTGCCGGCGGTCGCCGGAGCAGGCTTCGCCTTCAGCCACGCGATCAATTCCCCAAGCGATTTGGCCGGAACCGCGTTCGTGCTGACGACGATCATCGGATTGCTCGGCAGCAGCACCACCGGCTCGAGATCGGCCACGAGGTCGTAGCCGAGCTTGTAGACCGCGCCGTTGGCGACGTGGGTGCCGAGATGCCCGAAACTGACGGTGTAGCCGTCGGGCGGCGAGCGCAATGCCCGTCCGACCCCGATCGATCCGCCCGCCCCCGTCACGTTTTCGACCAGGACCGCTTCGCCGAGCGTCGTCTTCATGCGCTCCGCCAGGATCCGCGCCATCACGTCGGACGGCCCGCCGGCGGCGAACGGCACCACGACGGTGATGGGGCGCGACGGGAAATTTTCCGCGCGCGCGATGGCGGCGAATGCCAGTATCGCAGTCAACGCAGCCAGGACCGTTCTTCGCATCACACCCTCCAACCAGACCCAACAATTATCGACCTCATCCCGAGGAGCTTGCGAAGCAAGCGTCTCGAAGGATGGACGCAACAACCGGACTCGTAGCCATCCTCCGTCATTCCGGGATGGTGCGCTTCACCAGACCCGGAATCTCGAGATTCCGGGTTCGATGCTTCGCATCGCCCCGGAATGACAACTCACAACTTCGCATAGTCGATCGGCGCATGACGATCGAGCGTGCGCGTGACCGGCGGCAACGGGTACTTCAGTCCCGTCGCGCAGTTGAACAGCATCACGCGATCATTCTTCGTCACCCGGCCGGAGGCCAGGCTTTCCTTGTAGGCAGCATAGGTCGCCGCCCCTTCCGGGCACAAGAGCAGGCCTTCCTCGCGCGCGACTTCGTTCAGCGCAGCCGTAATCTTCTCATCCGTCACCGCAATGGCGAAGCCCTTGCTCTCGCGCACCGCGCGCAGGATCAGAAAATCTCCGATCGCCTGCGGCACGCGGATCCCCGACGCGATGGTGTGGGCATCCTCCCAGCGCGTCGCGTGCTCGGTGCCGGCTTCAAAAGCCCGCACCATCGGCGCGCAGCCAGCGGCCTGTACCGCTATCATGCGCGGCCGCTTGCTTCCGATGAAGCCGATGGCCTCGAGCTCCGCAAAGGCCTTCCACATGCCGATCAGGCCGGTGCCGCCCCCGGTCGGATAGAAGATCACGTCGGGCACGTCCCAGCCGAGCTGTTCGGCGAGCTCCAGCCCCATCGTCTTCTTGCCCTCGATCCGGTAAGGCTCCTTCAGCGTGGAGGTATCGAACCAGCCGGCTTTTGTCTTTCCCTCGCCGACGATCTTGCCGCAATCGTCGATCAGGCCGTTGACGCGATAGACGGTGGCGCCCTGCAGTTCGATCTCGCTGACATTGACTTCCGGCGTATCGGCCGGACAGAAGATCGTGGTCCTGATGCCGCAATTGGTGGCGTAGGCGGCCAGCGCCGCGCCGGCATTGCCGTTGGTCGGCATCGCCATGTGCTTGATTCCGAGCGCCTTGCCCATCGACACCGCCATCACCAGGCCGCGCGCCTTGAACGAACCGGTCGGCAGCCGGCCCTCATCCTTGACGATGATTTCGCCGCCGCCGATTTTCTTCGCGAGCTTCGGCAGGCGGATCAGCGGCGTGGTCACTTCGCCGAGGCTGACGATGTCGCTCACCTTGCGCACCGGCAGCATCTCGCGGTAGCGCCACAGATCGGCCGGCCGCTGCGCCAGCGCATCCTTTGTCAAAGCCTTCCTGATGCCGGCGAGGTCGTAGCGGACCAGCAGCGGCTTCCCCGCCTTGGAGAGGTTGTGGATCTGGTCGGCCGGATAGTGATCGCCTTCCATCGCGCATTCGAGATGAGTGACAAAGTTCGGCCGTTCGATGGTGAGATTGTCGTTGTCTTTCACGGGATTGATCTCTCGCTTGTCGTTGTTGGGGCAGGCTTGTCGGGACCATGCCCTACATGTTCAGAACACGGCCATAGGCGTCGA
>JAYSPJ010000842.1:0-2134 GCA_043722155.1 Bradyrhizobium sp. | reverse complement strand
ACGTTCGAGAAATCAGCAATGACGTCGGGTTGATAGTAGCAGCTTGGATCGTGAAGCTCGTAAAGCAATTGTTCCTTGCACGTCATAACGCTGACGTGGCCGCCGGAACCCTCCACCTTTGTAATAACCGCGTCGCCGCATTCATCGACGATCGCCAGCGGAAAGCCTAACCGGGCGAGGTCCGGCGCACTCTTGTAACCCGGATCGACGAAATAGCCGCCGGTGACCTGACCAGCGCACTCGAGCAGGTGCCCGATGGCCGTGGCCTTGCCTAGCTTTTCCCATTCGTCGGCCGACCAGCCGAACTCGTGGATCATTGGCGCCGCAAACAAGGCCGGGTCACCTACCCGACCAGTTATTACCACATCTGCTCGGTTGTTCAGTGCTTCGGCGATCGGGGCAGCACCAAGATAGGCATTGGCGGAGATTATCCGGTCGCCAAGGTCGAGGCTGGTACCGGCCTGGTCGGTCAGCGGGAAGGAGCCAGCGCGGACAAGTTCAACGACGTCATCGCCGCTTACAGCCGCAATTTTGACGCCATGGAGACCGAGCTCACGTGCGACCTCTACCGCTTGATTTGCCGCGGCGATGGGATTTGCCGCTCCCATATTGGTTATGATTTTGGTGCCGCGCGAGTGGCACGCCGGGAGTACGGCACGTAAGCGCGCGATAAGTAACGGATCAAAGCCGGCATTCGGATCAATCAGACGCGCCTGCTGGGCAAGAGCTATCGTGCGTTCAGCAAGGCATTCGAACACGAGGTAGTTGAGCCGTCCCTTCTCGGCGAGTTCGACCGCAGGCTCGATTCGGTCACCGGCGAAACCAGCTCCAGCCCCGATCCGAATAGTCTTCAACCGATTATCCTCCAAGTCCGGGATGCGCACTTGGGCACGGCGCACGCCCCGCGGCAACGATCCTTTGAACGGGTCTAGTGACGAATTTGCTGGTCCCACTCCAACGGTAAGGCATTGACCACCCCGACGAGTCCACCACGGAAACTGATCTCGGACCCAGAAGCCACGGCGAAGTTGGGAATGCGCGCAAGCCATTCCTCAAGCGTTATTCTGATTTCGATCTTGGCCAAATGCGCGCCGGGACAGAAGTGCGGGCCCCGGCCAAACGTTACATGCTGCGACGCGGAGCGATGAAAATCGACCTCCAGCGGCCGCAGGTTCAAGCGCTCGTCGGTTCCCGACAACGGGGTCGGAATGGCGATCATGTCGCCGCTCTTCAGCTGGACCCCATCATAAAGGATGTCGTCGCGAACTTCGCGAGCAAGACTGACGACGGGGAAACGACGTAGCAGTTCATCTACCGCCGAAGGGATCAGCGAAGGATCGTTAACTAGTTGCTCCCGATGCTCGGGGTTGCGTGCGATAAACAGCATAGCGAAACCAAGGAAGTTTACGACGGTGTCAAGTCCGCCAAGCAGCATCTGCATGCTTAGGCTGAGCATCTCGTCCTTGGTCAGGGAACGACCGTTGACGTTGCCATTGATGATCACGCTCAGCATATCGGTGCCATCGCCGCCCAGGCGATCATCGATGACCGGGTCCAGGTAAGCGTAAATGTGTTTCTTAGCGTCCTCGTAGGTCATGCTGCCGTCAGGATGTACAATCTGATCGGTCCAATGCTTAATCTTGCCTACGTCAGACTGCGGCAGATCGACCAAACTCATGAATATTTCGATCGGCAGCGCCTCGGCATAGTCTGTAATGAAATCGCATTGCCCGGCGTCGATGAAACTATCGATCAGTGTGGCGGCAAGGGCCCGAATTCGGTTCTGCATCCCAGACACGGTCTTGGGCGCAAGGCTTTTGTTGAGAAGCAGACGGTACGGACGATTCTCAGGCGGATCGAGTACCACCGGAAGCATCTGGTGCTGCTCGCCAACGGACTTGGGAACGAGCATAACGCGGCACGAAAAGCGTTCATAGTCGGAGAAGACTTCCGCCAGCATTTCTCCCCGCGTCGCCATCCAATGCCCGCCGTTATGCGGGGTCCAGACAAGATCGGGAACGCCCGGCGCATGAAGGCGCTGCCACGCTTCGTGGAAACCCGCCTCTACACCGGGCGGATTATACAGATCAAAGTCAACCACGCGGTCGGCGGGAACATTGTCGGGACGCGCTAC
>JAYSPJ010000841.1:0-2692 GCA_043722155.1 Bradyrhizobium sp. | reverse complement strand
GTTGCGAGCCAACAGGTCGGCGCAAAGCGCCGCGCCGTCGGCTCGCAATGACGAAGGTGGAAACCCTACCGCCCCTGCTTGACCGGCGCCGACAATTGTTCGGTGCGGTCGCGCTCGGACATGTCGACGACGGTCTCCATCGGGGCGGTGAGCTCGTAGACGTAGCTGACATCGGTGAAGAACCGCTTCGAGGCGCCGCCCAGCGCCTCCGGCGCGACGCGGTCGAGCAGGATCAGGCCAAAATCGCTGTCGGCGCGGCGGGTGGCCTCGCTGGTGTTGAATTCCTCCCAGCGAAAATGAAAGACGGTGTCGGGCTCTTCCCCGGTCACTTCCCAATGCGCGACGATGTGGGGATGCTTGCCGACCAGCGAGAGCCCCTCGTCGGAATGCGACGCCAGTTCGAAGAACAGCAGCGATAGGCTCTGCGCGGCGCGCGCGCTCACCGCGATATCGGGGCCCGAGACCGCGATGCGCTCGGCATGCGGTATCGCCCGCGCCTCGAACAGCCCTTTCAGCTTCACGCCCTGCCACTGGCTTTCGGAGAGCAGCGAGACCACGTTCGACATGGCGTGGATGCGGCCGATCAGCAGCTCGCGGGCGACGTCGATGTCGGAGCCATGGCGCAGCGTGCGCGTCACGATCGACTGGATCACCGCCAGAATGTTCTTCACGCGGTGATTGAGCTCGTCGATCACGGCGGTCAGCCGGCGCTCGAAGCCGATCCGCACCTGGATCTCGCGGCTGAGCCGCAGATTGTTGTAGGCGACATAGCCGAACAGCCCGCAGACGATGCCGGTCAGCGCGAGGCCGATCGCGGCGACGATGGCGGCGGTCTGCTGGGCGCGCATCACCGCATTGGTCTTGGCGTAATAGGCGAGCGACCAGTCGCGGCCGCCGAAGCCCACCTTCCTGACCATCGACGGCGCCGGCGCTTCCGATCCGACCACCCTCGAGGTGACGTTATCCCGGTTGAGGGCGATCAGCTCCCGGTCGGCGCTGCGCGGGTCCTTCAGCACCACCGAGAACATCGACAGATCGTCATTCGCCAGCATCAGCGGCGCCAGCTCATAGGAAAACGTCACGAAGCCCGCGGGCGCGGCGCTGCCCTCCTGCAGAACGGGCGCGGCCAGGACGAGGCCGACCGGCCCGTTCGGACGCAGCAGCGGTATCGGGTCGGACGCCGCCGGCTTGCCCTCGGCCATCGCCCGCGCCAGCATCGGTCCCAGCACCGGGTTCTGGTCGAGGGTACGCCCCGGGAAAATCCTGGTCTCCACGTTGCGCGGCTCGACGTCCATCACCACGTCGATCGGCCTGTCGAGCGCCCCCGCGTCCAGAGGCTTGTCGTCGAATCCGCGAATCGCCGGATTGGAAAATCCAGCGCCGGCGAGCTCGGCGCGCGCCTCCGGCAGCTCACTCGGCTGCAGCCGCGCGATCCAGCTGGCGACCACGAAATCGGTCTTGAAGGCATAGATCGAGGAGCGCAGCGGCTGCAGCATATTGGCCTTGATCACGCTGGGTGCGCGGAACAGGCCGGATGCGACACGGGCGAGCAGCTCGCGTTCGGTCAGCCGGTCCTGCACCAGGCTGGCGTGAACGTCGATCGCGCGCGCCATCGCGATCCCCTCGAGCGTCAGCTCCTGATCGTGGACACGATAAGCCGCAAGCCCGGAGAGCAGAACCCCGATCAGTGCGATGAAACCAATGATGAAACCAAGCCGGACCACTCGCTTACTCAAAGATGAGGCGTTGGCGAAGAAAATAGATCAAGCATTTGACGTCCGCCGATGCGGCGAGAAACCGAAGCAGGATGAAAGCCAAGCGACTCACATAATGAAGCAGCGATCATCGGTACGCAACTGCGGTTGGCGACGCGGGAATAAACAGGGCTTGCCAACGGTGTTCCTCGTCGAGGCCAGAGGATGCTAATCGCGGTGGCGCGGTTTGGTTCCGGCGAAGACGGATTTTTTTGCTGCCGCTCGAATCCGTTCAGCTCGCCTTGGCCGGCGCCGCCGGGCTGAGACCGCCCTTGGCCTCGATGAAGCCGATGATGCGGTCGAGGCCTTCGCTCTTTTTCAGGTTGGTCATGACGAAGGGACGTTCGCCGCGCATCCGCCGCGCGTCGGTGTCCATCTTCTCCAGCGATGCGCCGACATGCGGCGCGAGATCGATCTTGTTGATCACCAAGAGGTCCGACCGGGTGATGCCGGGGCCGCCCTTGGAGGGGATCTTGTCGCCGGCCGCGACGTCGATGACGTAGATCGTGAGGTCGGCGAGTTCCGGCGAGAAGGTGGCGGCGAGATTGTCGCCGCCGGATTCGATCAGCACCAGATCGAGACCGGGAAATTTCGCGCGCATGTCGGCGACCGCGGCCAGATTCATCGAGGCGTCCTCGCGGATCGCGGTATGCGGGCAGCCGCCGGTCTCGACGCCGGCGATGCGGTCCGGCGTCAGCGACCCCGAGCGCACCAGGAACTCGGCGTCCCATTTGGTGTAGATGTCATTGGTGATGGCGGCGATGTCGTAGCGATCGCGCATCGCCTTGCACAACAGGTCCATCAGCGCGGTCTTGCCCGAGCCGACGGGGCCGCCGATGCCGATGCGAAGCGGACCGTGAGAGTTGGACATGTCAGCTGATCTTTCTGTTTCGTCGTATTCCGCTATCCCGTCGTCCCTGCGAACGCAGGGACCCATA
>JAYSPJ010000840.1:0-2776 GCA_043722155.1 Bradyrhizobium sp. | reverse complement strand
GCGGACGAAATCGAGGCCGGCAAGCCGCTGCATCCGGCCAAGCCGGGGGCGAGGACGCGGTCGCCGACGGCGAACAGGGCAGCGCTCACGGCCTCACGTTCGGTCGGTCCGCCCCGGTGCAGCATGGCTGCCACACCGTCTGGCGACAGCGTCCTCGCCACCGGCTTGGCCGGATGCAGCGGCTTGCCGGCCTCGATTTCGTCCGCCGTCACCAGGCCGCGCTCCAGCATCAGCCGCTCGAGGCCCGCGAGCCAGATCTGGTAATAGCTCTTGCTCAGATAATCCTGCGGCGGCCGGTTCTCTCTGGCAAAGCGCGACATGTCGATGTTCCAGCCGCCGGGCATTCCCATCGCCAGCGTGATGGCGAAGGCGCGCCGCTCCCATTCGGCGTGAAACACCGGCTCGTCAGGTTCGGGCTGCACCGGACCGGACCACGCCACGCCGCCCATATCGTGCGCGCCCTCCATCAGGCGACCTCGTGCGGTTGTTTCGGAAAGCCGGTGCCGATCATGCTGTCGCGGGTGACGAGGTCGGCGAGGCGCTGCTCGCTCCAGCCCTCGGTGCCGGCGGGGCGCATCGGCAATACCAGATAGCGAATTTCCGCGGTCGAATCCCATACGCGAATGTCGCTGCCTTCCGGCAACTCGAAACCGAAATCGGCGAGCACACCGCGCGGGTCCTTCACCGCCTTGGAGCGGTAGGGCGCGGATTTGTACCAGACCGGCGGCAGCCCGAGCACCGGCCACGGATAACAGGAGCACAGGGTGCACACGACCATGTTGTGGAGGCGAGGGGTGTTCTCGACCGCCACGATGTGTTCGCCCTGGCGGCCGGCATAGCCGAGCTCCGATATCGCCGGCGTGGCGTCCTCGAGCAGGCGGGCGCGAAAAGCGGGGTCGCACCATGCCCGCGCCACCACGCGGGCGCCGTTGCGCGGCCCGACCTTGGTCTCGTAGGTTTCGATCAATAGATCGAGCGCGGCCGGATCGACATAACCTTTTTCGGTCAGGATGGTCTCGAGCGCGCGCACCCGCAGCTCGGTCTCGGACAATTCCGAATGCTCGTGATCGTGGTGATGGTGGTCGTGGTCATGGCCGGTCATATCGCCAAGATACCCAAGATTATGGGTATGTCGAGGCCGAGGGACTCTGCTAGCATGCGCTCGTGGGGCAACGAGCAAAACGCACAGCGATTGCGGGGATGGCGGCCATCGCGGCGCTGGGCCTGTCGGATCGCGCCCGGGCGGCCAACGGCGCCTATGCGGTCGATGCCGCCGATATCGCCGAAGTTGGATCCTGCAAGGTCGAAAGCTGGCTGCAGGCGGCGACTAACACCGATTTTTCCGCGGTCGCCAACCCGTCCTGCGCGGTCAATATCTTCAGGCCGGTCGAACTGAGCCTGCAGACCGTCCGCTCGCGCAGCGACGGCGAATGGAGCACGACGCTGGCGCCGAAGGCCAAGACCAATTTCGCGCCGACCGGTATCGGGAGATTAGGCGTATCATTCTATGCCGGCGGCTCGTTCGACGCGATGACCGGGGAGTACCTCACCGCCTTCGCGGTGGTGCCGGCGACCTACCGGCTGTCCGAAACCATGCGGATCAACCTCAATGGCGGCTGGCTATGGGATCGCTTGATCGACCGGCATTACCTGACCTACGGAATCGGGTTCGACTGGAAATTAACCGACGTCCTGCAATGGACGATCGAGGCGTACGGCCAGGCCGGCGCATCGGATGTCGCGAGCGTGGTTCAGCCGCGATTTCAGACCGGCCTGCGTTACCGTCCGAACGAGATCTTCTCGGTCGACGTCATCTACGGCCGCAATATCTCGGGCGAAAATGCCAACTGGCTCACCATCGGTACGACGATCCGGTTTCCCGTGCCGGATAGCAAACCCGAGCATCATCGCACGGGCCACTTGTGAGGCGGCCGCTCAGGCCGCAGCCAGCGAAGACGCGTCGGCCCGCGCCACCCGATTGCGTCCGCCATGCTTGGCGATGTAGAGCGCCCGGTCGGCCACCCGCATGATTTTCGACAGGTCGACCTCGTCGCACGCGACCGTGAAGCCGATGCTGATCGTCACGCGCGTGGAATTTCCATCGATCGAGATCTCCCTGGCCGCGCAGGCATGGCGGATATCCTCGGCGTATTGGGTTGCCTGTTCGCGGGTGATTCCAATCATGAGCGCGGCAAATTCCTCGCCGCCGTGCCGTCCCACCAGAGCACCGTCCTTGCCGAAAGATCGCAACACGTCGGCGATTTCGACCAGCACCTTGTCGCCGAATTCATGGCCGAACAGGTCATTGATGGATTTGAAGCGATCGACGTCGCACATGAAGACCACCGCCGGCTGATTGGCGGCGAATGCCGACCTCAGCATCAAGTCTGCCGCCGCGTCGAAGCCGCGCCGGTTGAGCAGACCGGTCAATTGATCGGTGTGGGAAAGGCGCACCAGTTCGCTACGGGTGCGCGTCAGTTCCTGCGTCACCAGAGCGGACCGATAGGTAAGGGTCCCCGTCAGCAGCATCGAGATTGCGGCGGCCGCGTAGATGTTCGAGATCACGACATAACCAACCCGAACGGTTACATCCATGTCGGTGCCCAACTGCACCAGCGCCGTAACCGCAGTGAAAACGACCGCGAGGCCTGAAGTCAGGACGACGCGTTTGGCCGTATAGCGCAGGACATCGTCATGCGTGTTGATTTGGAATGTCATGATCCGCCTTGTTCGGTAACAGCCATAGCATTCGGATCAATGACAAGCCGACAAGAAA
>JAYSPJ010000839.1:0-5320 GCA_043722155.1 Bradyrhizobium sp. | reverse complement strand
ACGGGCCGGACGATCGCCGAAAACCTCAAAAGCGTGAAATGGAATCCGCACCAGGACGTGGTGCGGTCCGCCGACAAGCCGATCACCGTCACCGGCGGTGTCGTCGGGCTGAAAGGCAATCTCGCGCCCGAGGGCGCGATCGTGAAGGTCGCGGGCATGTCGAATTTGAAATTTACCGGACCGGCCCGCTGCTTCGACCGCGAAGAGGATGCCTTCGAATCGGTTCAGAAGAAGACCTACAAAGAGGGCGAGGTCATCGTGATCCGCTATGAGGGGCCGCGTGGCGGTCCCGGCATGCGGGAAATGCTGTCGACCACGGCGGCGCTGACCGGGCAGGGCATGGGTGGCAAGATCGCCCTCATCACCGATGGCCGGTTCTCCGGGGCGACCCGCGGGTTCTGCATCGGCCATGTCGGGCCGGAGGCGGCGATCGGCGGGCCGATCGCGCTGCTGCAGGACGGCGATATCATCGAAATCGACGCCGACGTAGGTACCCTTAACGTAAAGTTGACCGACGCGGAACTGGCTGAACGCAAGACCAAGTGGAAGCCCAGAGCGACCAATCATACATCGGGTGCGCTCTGGAAATATGCCCAGCAGGTTGGGCCGGCGGTGGACGGCGCCGTAACCCATCCGGGCGGCGCGCACGAGAAACAGTGTTATGCGGACATCTAGGCGTATCATTTTCGCGTTGATTTTAGGGGCCGCCCCGGTGGCGGCTCCGGCTTTCGGATTCGACGGTGCGCCGGTCAACGCGGATACGGCTATTCCGGTGGTTTCGGCTCAGCCCGGCGCCGCAGCGGCCTTGAAGAAGGCGGTTCCGCCGGTGACCTCGACCACCTCGCTGACCTCGCTGCAATACGCCGCCGAGGGCGGCCACCCGATCGCGCAATGGAAACTGGGCCGGATGTACGCCGATGGCGAAGGCGTCGCCCAGGACGATCTGCGCGCCTTCGACTATTTCAGCCGCATTGCCAACCAGCATGCGGAAGACAGCCCGTCGGCGCCGCAGGCCGGCGTGGTCGCCAACGCCTTCGTCGCGCTGGGCCGCTACTACCTCAAGGGCATTCCCAATTCGAAGATCAAGTCCGATCCGGATCGGGCGCGGGAGATGTTCTCCTACGCCGCATCCTATTTCGGTAACGCCGACGCCCAGTACGATCTGGCCCGGCTCTATCTCAAGGGCGCCGGCGCGTCGCGGGACGATTTCCGTTACGGCGCGCGCTGGCTCGGCCTCGCCGCCCAGAAGGGGCAGCATCAGGCCCAGGCCATGCTCGGTCAGATGCTGTTCAACGGCGAGCGGCTGCCGCGTCAGGCCGCCCGCGGGCTGATGTGGCTGACGCTGGCGCGCGACAACGCCGCACCGGACGAGACCTGGATCAAGGAAAGCTACAACAAGGCGATCGCCAAGGCGTCCGAGGACGACCGGGCGATGGCACTGCAGATGCTCGAGCACTGGGTGCAGGGCCGCAAGGACTGAGACGGGCCGTCAGGCTGTCTCGAGATCCAGATCGATCCAGACTGGCACGTGATCCGACGGCTTTTCCCAGGCCCGCACGTAGCTGTCGATTCCGGCCCCGGTCAGCCGGTCGCTGGCCTGCGGCGACAGCAGCAGGTGATCGATGCGCAGTCCGTGGTTTTTCTGCCAGGCGCCGGCCTGATAGTCCCAGAAGGTGTACTGGCCGGGGGCATCGGTGACCGCGCGCAGCGCGTCGGTGAGGCCAAGGCCGAGCAGCGATTGAAAGCTTTCCCGGGTGGCGGGCCGGAACAGGGCGTCGTTGACCCAGGCCGCCGGATTATGGACGTCCCGCGCCGCCGGGATGACGTTGAAGTCGCCGGCCAGCACCAGCGGTCCTTCCGCTTTAAGCTGCTGTCTCGAATACTCAAGAAGCCGTGACATCCATTTGAGTTTATAAGGATATTTCTCGGTTTCCGGCGGGTTGCCGTTGGGCAGATAGAGGCAGGCGATCCGCAGCACGCCGTGCTTCAGCGGGACCACGCCTTCCAGAAACCGCGCGTGAGCGTCCTCGTCGTCGCCGGCCAGGCCTGTTTTGGTTTCATCGAACGGCAGCTTGGACAGCAGCGCAACGCCGTTGAAGGTCTTCTGGCCGTGGGTGACGACGTTGTAGCCAAGCGCCTCGATCTCCAGCCTCGGAAAGGCGTCGTCGACGCATTTGATTTCCTGCAGGCAGACGATGTCGGGCGCGCAATCCTTCAGCCAGACCAGCAGATGGTCGAGCCGTTGTCGAACCGAATTGACGTTCCACGTAGCAATACGCATCAGGGGGGTCCCGGCAGGTAACGACAAATTTTGGTCTTGCTGGCATACCATGCGCGGCGGGGCTGTGATAACCGTTTAGACAAGGGCGTAAAGGCCACCATCGAGGGGCAGGAACCGGACCGTCCCGGTCGTTGCGGACCGGCTGACGTGAAATGCGATGAAAAAACGTCACCTGATGATTCTGGCAGGCGCGCTGGCTGTTGCGGCGGCGACTGCCTACGGAACCCGCGCTTCATGGCTGGGCGGCGGCACCAGTGTGCAGGGACCGCCGCGGGCGCGCGTGGTTTCGGTTGAACTGGCCAAGGCCGAGCGCAAGCCGGTGCCGGTCGATGTCGATTCAATCGGAACGGTGACGCCGATTTCCAGTGTGGCGCTGAAATCGCGGGTCGAAACCACCATCGTCTCGGTGCATTTCGAAGACGGCGCCAGAGTCAGTCAGGGCGACCTCCTGTTTACGCTCGACGCGCGTCAGATCGACGCCCAGATCGAGCAGGCCGAAGGCGTGCTCGCCAAGGATCAGGCCCAGCTCGAAGGCGCGCAACGCGACGTCCGGCGGTACGGCGACCTGATCGGCAAGGGCGCCACCACGCAGGTCAACGTCGATAACGCCAAGACCCAGGCCGATATCCTGACCGGCACCATCAAGGCGGATCAGTCCGCACTGGACAATCTGAAGGTCCAGAAGAGCTTCACTACCATCCGCGCGCCATTTTCGGGACGGATCAGCGTGGCCAATGTGAAGATCGGTAATTTCGTGCGGCCCGCAGATACCGCGCCGCTTGCCGTCATCAATCAGATGGCGCCGGTCTATGTGACCTTCGCCATTCCGCAGCGGGTCCTGGTCGATCTGCGCGACGCCATGGCGGCGGGGAGCTCCAAGGTGATTGCGACCATCCCGGGCCACCAGCGATCCGAGGACGGCAAGGTGGCGATGGTCGAAAATACCGTCGATGCCACCACCGGCATGGTCACCGTGCGCGGCGTCATGAACAACGAGAACGAAACCCTGTGGCCGGGGACGCTGGTGAACACCAAGCTCATCATTCGCATCGAAGACGGCGTGACGGTGCCGACGGCCGCCGTGCAGCGCAGCCAGAGCGGCAACTTCGTTTTCGTCATGAAGGAGGGCAAGGCTCACGTTCAGCCGGTGACGGTCAGCCGCACCTTCCAGGGATTGTCGGTGATCGCGAGCGGACTTTCCGGCGGCGAGGACGTCATCGTCGATGGGCAGCTGTTGTTGTCGGAGGGCACTCCGGTCGCGCCGCGCGGCGCCAAAGCGGGAGCCTGATCGATGAACCTGTCGGAGCTTTGTATCCGCCGTCCGGTCATGACGACCTTGATGACGGCTACGATCATCGCTTTCGGCGTGTTCGGATTTCGGTTGCTGCCGGTCTCGGCGCTCCCAAAGGTGGATTTCCCGACCATCGCCGTAACCGCGACCCTGCCGGGCGCCAGCGCCGACACCATGGCGGCTTCCGTCGCCGGTCCGATCGAACGCCAGCTCTCGACCATCGCCGGTATCTCGTCGATGTCCTCGACGTCCTCGCAGGGCACCACCGCGATCATCATTCAATTCGATCTCAACCGTAACATCGACGCCGCCGCGCTGGACGTGCAGACCGCGCTGACCATCGCGCAGCGCCGGCTGCCGGTCGAGATGATCATTCCCCCGACCTTCCGGAAGGTCAATCCGTCAGAATTCGCGGTGCTGTTCATCTCGCTGGTTTCGGAAACGCTGCCGCTGTCCGCGGTCAACGAATATGGCGACATCACCATCGCGCAGGCGTTGTCGCAGATACAAGGCGTCGCCCAGGTCTTGATTTTCGGCAGTCAGAAATTCGCCGTTCGCGTGCAAGCCGATCCGGAAGCGGCCGCTGCGCGCGGCCTGACACTGGATGATATCAGGACCGCGGTGTCGCGCGCGAATTCCTCCACGCCGGTAGGCACTCTGAACGGGCCGAAACAGGACGTGGCGCTCCAGGCCTCGGGCCAGATGGCCAGGGCGGTCGACTACCGGCATGTGATCGTCGCCTGGCGCAACGGCTCGCCGGTGCGGCTCGACGAGGTGGCGCGGGTCTATGACAGCGTCGAGAACGACAAGATCGCGAGCTGGTTCAACGGAACCCGCTCGATCGTTCTGGCGATCTACAAGCAGCCTGACGCCAATACGGTATCCGTCGTGGATGGCGTGCTGGCGAAGCTGCCGTCGTTGCGCGCGCAGGTTCCGCCCTCGGTGACGATCCAGGTCGCGATGGACCGTTCGCAGTCGATCCGGCAATCCGTCGCCGACGTCGAAGAGACCCTGCTGATCGCCATAGGTCTTGTGATTCTGGTGATCTTCCTGTTCCTGCGTTCGGCGTCGGCGACCTTCATTCCGGCATTGGCGGTGCCCATTTCGCTCTGCGGCACCTTCGCCGTCATGTATGTGCTGGAGTTCTCCATCAACAACATGACGCTGTTGGCGCTGACCCTGTCGGTCGGCTTCGTGGTCGACGACGCCATCGTCATGCTGGAAAACATCGTCCGCCACATCGAACGCGGCATGCCGCCCTTCGAGGCGGCCCTGAAGGGTGCGCGCGAGGTCGGCTTTACCATCATTTCGATCACCTTCTCGCTGATCGCTGTGTTCATTCCGGTGCTGCTGATGGGCGGCATTGTCGGCCGCGTGTTCCGCGAATTCGCGGTCACCATCGCGGTCGCAATCGTGGTTTCCGGTTTCGTTTCGCTGACGCTGACGCCGATGCTGTGCGCGCGTGTGCTGAAGGCGCATGACGAAACCAGGAAACCGAATATCGTGCTCCGGCTGTTCGAGCGTATGTTCGATTCCTGGCTGCGGGCCTACGAATGGTCGCTCGACTGGGTGCTTGCCCGCAAGGCCCTGATGCTGGTGGTGACGTTGGCGACGCTCGTCGGCACCGTTGCGCTCTACATCGTCGTGCCCAAGGGATTCTTTCCCCAGGAAGACACCGGCTTTCTGTTCGGAACGACCGAAGCAGCGACCGATACGTCGTTCGAGGCCATGACGATACGCCAGAAGGA
>JAYSPJ010000838.1:0-6632 GCA_043722155.1 Bradyrhizobium sp. | reverse complement strand
CGTCTGCTCATGGTCGCTCCTGATTCGCAGGCATAGCGTGCCCGCTGTCAGGCAGAAATTCCACTTATCGCCCTGTGCAGAATTCCGGGACCGGCTCTAAGTCTCGAGAATCTTCGCCAGAATCACACCAATATGTTCCACCCCCAAATTTGGGGACTTCATTGCACCCAACGGTCGCGACTTCACCGGTTGGACGAAAGATGGCGGCGCCAACCTGTCGAGAAAGATCCCCTGACCGGAGGGAAGCGGACTTCGCCAAATACATCCCATATTCGTGTCGATTGGGGGTTAGGGAATTGTCACCGAAGATCAGGTTCACAAACCTCTTGATCATCGTCTCGCAATTTCTTCGGTTCACCCCATCAACGAATACATCACCTAGAGGAAACGTTTCGCGAATTTTTTGACCATAGTCGTTATCAGCTTCGAGATAATCTTTGGCCATGAGCTCGATTGCTTGGCATTCCACATCGCTATCATCGAGGCTTCCAAAATTCGAAGCTTTAATCTTTTTTCTCAGCAACAGTTCGCGTTCCGCGGGTGAGCTGTAGGCCGAAATCTGAAAAAACTGCTTGCCATACACTTGGCGCAGCAAACCGATTTCCTTGGGTCGCTTGAATTGACGTAAGATGAAAGCGTGCTGCGCGACGGGCTCTTGAAAATCGTCCTTGAGGAGCGTGCGCCCTTCCGTCTCAGCTCGCTCCCTGTTCAATTTTTCACGGCTGGACTGGATTGCGCCAATTGTTAACGCGGCGAGAGCGTCTTCACGTTCAATTCTATTACAAATCTCATCGGCATATTGGATTCTTGTGTCGATCCGCTGCAAGTAAGGTTCGTCAACCAATACAATATTGGAGGGAACGTCTTTCATTATTTCGGTAACATGTAAAATAGAGGCAGAGTATTTTTGGAGACTAAGCTCAGTCGTCAAGACTTCGATAATCATGTCGAGATCAACGCCCACTGGAGCAACTAGTCCGAAAAAGAGCTCCGGATGCTGTATTCTTTGAACAGTCAATGTTTTGTCCCCTGCCTATACTTCACTAATACTTTTTTCATTATTTTCGGTTGAACTAAACGTCAGTTAAGGATTTACTCCCGTTAAGAGATTCGTTGCCTTACAACCTATGCTCTGAGGTTTTTCTGAAAACTAGGAAGGGTTGTATAGTGTCTCAAACTGTCCGTCTAGAATCAGGCTGGCTTTCAAAGCAGCTTACCTCGGCACAGGAAAGAGCAAGCCTTCTTCCAAATTGGAAAACCCGTCCGGCGGCCTCTCAACAGCAGTCACAGAGCACGTCATTGAGCAGTGAAAATGACTCACAGCTCGGCCGCGTTAAGAAATCTCGCGAATAGACCCCTGCAGCTCTGTTCTATCGTTCGGCTATCTGTCGGTCCTTACCGGCCAGGCGATATGATGTTGTTCCTACCATTTCACGTCCTTGTCCTAAAAATTCTAAGCCGCCCAACTCGCAGATAACGCTTCGGCCTGCCTCAAGACGGTCTACACAGCTGCGTCCTGCAAGTCCGGCGGATAGCCATGCTTGCGCAGAATCCGCTTTACCAGAACGCGCATTCTGGCCCTCGCGCTTTCTCGATGTGACCAATCCACCGTCGCGCTGCTCTTCAGGCTGATCAGCAGTTCATGAGCGATCACCTTGAGAGAATCGTTGCCCATCACCTCAAGGGCGCTCTGATTTTCCGCGAGCGCGTCGTAGAAAGCGATCTCGTCCTGCGACAGGCCCTCTTCCTCTCCGCGTCGTCGCGCGGCTCGGACCTCCTTGGCGAGGTCGATCAGTTCCTGCAAGACTTCGACCGTGCTGACTGCGTTCGTGTGATACCGGGCGATGGCGATCTCCAATCGCTCGGAAAAGCGCTTGGTCTCCACAACATTGGTCTTGCTGCGGGATCGGATTTCGTCGTTTAAAAGCTTTCGGAGGGCTTCAAACGCCAAATTCTTGCGCTCAAGTTGCTGCACCTCGGCGAGGAACTCGTCGGATAGAATGGAAATGTCGGGCGTCGTGATGCCCGCGGCGGCAAGGACGTCCACGATCTCGGTTGAGACGACGGCCCGGTCCAATATCTGCTGAATTGCGAACTCACGCTCCGCGTTGGCTTGGCCATTGCGGTCGGCCGACTTCACGAGCGCCGCGCGAACGGTCTGAAAGAACGCGACCTCATCGCGGACCGCACGTGCTTCGTCGCTGCCGGAGGCTAATGCGAACGCCTTCGACAAGGCGAGGACCGAGTCCTGGTAGCGCCGATTTTCGCGTCTCTTGCCGTCTTCAGTCGTTTCGCGCGCTGCCGCTTCATGTTGCTTGCCGAGGATCCATTCGATCGCGTCAGCGAGCAACAGGAGGCGCTCGTGTGGCGTTCCAGCCAGCGCATGCGAATATTCGAATCCGTGATACATCGCCCTCACGACTTCATATTTTTCCAACAAGACCGCGATGGCTTCAGCCTCGGGAACCCCGGCCTGGCGCTGATCCGAGGCCGAATACTGGCCCAGCGCGGCCTTTAGGTTCTGCGCAATTCCGATGTAGTCGACCACCAGTCCGGCAGGCTTGTCACGAAACACGCGATTGACGCGGGCAATGGCTTGCATCAGGCCATGACCCCGCATTGGCTTGTCGATATACATGGTGTGCATCGACGGCGCGTCGAAACCGGTCAGCCACATGTCGCGCACGATCACCAGCTTCAAGGCATCATCCGGCTTCTTGGCGCGCTTGGCGAGGAGATCACGTCGGCCCTTCGTGCCAATATGAGATTGCCATGCCGGCGGGTCAGCAGCCGAGCCGGTCATCACGACCTTGATCGTGCCGGCGGCGTCATCGTCGCTGTGCCAGTTGGGACGAAGGGCTACTATTTTGTCGTAGAGAGCCACGCAAATGCGGCGACTCATGCACACGATCATAGCCTTGCCATCCATAGCGGCGACTCGATCCTCGAAGTGGTGCACCAGATCGGCGGCGATCATCGTTAGCCTCTTGTCCGAGCCCACCAGCGCTTCGACAGTCGCCCATTTGCGCTTGATCATCTCCTGTTCGGTGGCGGCCTCGTCTTCAGTCAGCTCCTCGAGCTCGGCATCAATTTTTGGCTTCTCATCTTCCGGCAGCGTAATGCGTGCAAGGCGGCTCTCGTAGTAGATCGGGACAGTTGCGCCGTCCTCCACAGCCCGGCTGATGTCATAGATATCGATGTATTCGCCAAAAACTTGCGGCGTATTGACGTCGTCCTTTTCAATCGGCGTTCCGGTAAAACCGATAAAGGATGCGTTCGGCAACGCGTCACGCAGATATTTGGCAAAGCCATAGGCGATTTCGCCAGTCTTCTTCTCGAGCCGAGCCCGAAAGCCGTATTGGCTGCGGTGCGCCTCGTCGGCGATGACGACGATGTTTCGGCGGTCGGACAGCACGGGGTAGGTGGTCTCGCCACGAGCGGGTGAGAATTTTTGGATAGTGGTAAAGATCACGCCCCCGGATGCCCGATTGAGTTCCTTTTGAAGTTCCTCCCGATTCTCAGCTTGAATGGGTGTTTGCCGGATCAGATCGCGACACATCGAGAACGTGTTGAAGAGCTGGTCGTCCAGGTCATTTCGATCGGTTATGACAACGATGGTTGGATTCTCAAGCTCAGGCCGCCGCACCAATTGCCCTGCATAAAATGCCATCAGTAAGCTCTTGCCGGAACCTTGCGTGTGCCAGATCACACCGATGCGCTTGTCGCCGCGCTCATAATCACGGACGCTGGGCAGGCCCAACGTGGTGGGGTCTTCTCTCATCCCGGGAGGATATGCGGGCGTGTTCGAAGGTCGATGGTTCATGGCCAGCGCGCGCAGGGTCGAATCCACCGCACGCTTCACCGCATGAAACTGATGATAGCCGGCGATAATCTTCGAAAGGTCCGAACCGGTCTCGCCGAACACCGTGAAATCGTGCAACAAATCGAGCAGTCGTCGTTTATCGAAGATGCCTTCGATCAGGATTGCCAGTTCGGGTTTCCCCTTCGCGGCGATCTCCTTGCCGTCGGTCGTGCGCCACGGCATGAACCGCTCCTGATCGGCGGTCAGCGAGCCCACGCGCGCGGTCAATCCGTCGGAAATGATCAAGACGGCGTTGGTGCGAAACAGTGCAGAAATCTGGGTCTTGTAGGTCTGCAACTGGTTATGGGCGCCCGCAAGCGTCGCGTTCTCGCCGCCAGGCGCCTTGAGCTCGATCACCCCCAGCGGCAGACCGTTGATGAATACCACGATGTCCGGTCGCCGGTTGACGCCGCCGTTGATCACGGTGAACTGCCCCGTCGCCCGCCAGTCGTTCGCTTGGATATCGTCGAAATCGATCAAGCGCACTTTGTCGCCGCGAATGGTGCCATCCTCGCCGTTAAATTCGACAGCGACGCCCTCAACCATGAGCTTGTGCAGCCGCCGGTTCTCCGCGACGAGAGCAGGCATTTCGGTCGCCAGCGGAAGTCGGCTTTAGCCCTAAGAGGGCCCCGGTCTATTCCGCTGTGACGATGAAGAAGTCCCTATTCCACGGCTGACCACTTGGTGGCACGACGGTCTCGTTGATTGTATCAATAGATATTTTAGTGAAGTGAACGGACGTCAGGAGGCTTTTGATTTCGGACTGTTCATAGAAGTGAAAGCCATGTTGGAAAACGGCGCGGCCAACAGCGCTCCACGGCGCCATGGCGCCAAGCACAAGGCGCCCATCCACTCGGAGAACACGGCGAATTTCCTGGAGATCGGCAACAGGATTTGGCCAGAAATAGATCGTGTTGAGTGCGAGCGCTTTTTCAAAAATATTCGCCTCGGCAGGAATTGCGGTGCTCGTGCCCCGTGCAAGGGACACCCTGCCTTGACGCACAGCGTCGACATTGAACTCTGTCGCCGAGGCCACCATCGTATCCGAGATGTCGAGGCCGAAATACGTCACATCCGTCGACAGTGACAAAACCCGCGGGATTTCTCGTCCATTACCGAAGCCGATTTCTATAACGCGGTCACCGGCGTTCATGCCAAGTTTCCCGAGCGCTGCCGAATAGGCGCCGGCATTGGATTTATTAAGGCTCGCGGTGACAGCCTTGCCGATTTCGCCCTCAGGGTTACCCAATTGCTTTGCCAGCGTGGCTGGATCGAGCTTCGAAGTGTCTATCGGTTCATTCATCGAACTCTCCAGATTGAACTCAAAGAAAATCCACCAACATTACCTATTCAATTACCTCAGCGGCTTGGACGAGAAGCGAGGCTGGCACCGTGAGCCCAAGCGCCTTCGCGGTCTTGAGATTGATGATCATATCCAATTTGGTCGGCTGCAAGACCGGCAAGTCGGCAAGCTTCTCGCCTTTGAGAATTCGGCCAACGTAGATGCCGAGTTGATGGTGCGCCACGGATAGACTGGCTCCGTAGCTTAATAGACCCCCTGCCACCGCTGAATCTCGGTCGCTGAAAATCGCGGGCATTCTATGCCGGGTGAGCACGGAAACGAGGCGATCACGCTTGCTGCCGAACAAAGTGTCCGGAACAACATAGACCGCATCGATCTGCTTTTCGGCAAGACCCGCGATGCTCGGTTCAAAGTCGCTTTCGGTGCTGGCACTGACAGTTTCGATGGGCACGCCGATGGCGAGGGACTGCCACCGTGCTTTATCGACAACGTGACTTGGATTGTTTGGATTTATCAGCACTGCGAAGCCTCGTGCCTTCGGCAATAGGTCGGCCAGCAATTCCATGCGCTTATTCGATAATTCGCTGCCAAATGCCGTAATGCCAGTAATGTTCCCGCCCGGCCGATTGAGGCTTGCAACGAGGCCGGTTCGGACCGGATCAACCCCGACCAAAAACACGATTGGAATTGTCGTGGTTACCGCTCGGGCCGCGAGCGGAGAGACGACTGCGCCCCTTGCAACGATCAATGATACTTGTCGAGCAACCAGATCGGCCGCTAGTGCCGGCAGCCGATCATATTGCGCTTCCGCGTTCCGGTATTCGATCGCAACGTTCTGTCCTTCCACGAATCCGGCCTCTTTCAGTCCGGCGTGGAATGCGGCTGCGTTGGGCGGGGAGGTCGTAGCACTCTCAAGATACCCAATCACCGGCATCGACGCCTGCTGCGCCCGCGCCGCAAGCGGCCAAACCGCAGCCGCGCCTCCTAAGAGCGCGATGAACTCGCGCCGTCTCACTCGATCACCTCGTCGGCGCGGGCGAACGCAGCCAAACGGTAAGCACGGACATGTCATCGACTATCGCCATGTCATTCATTCCCTGCGCCGCAAGCCGATGGCGCTGCTCAATCTGGTCTATCGCGCCCAGCTCTTTCCCCGCCGCGCCTACGCTCTTGCGTTCGACGCCTTGCTCGCCGGACTCGGCGAGAGATCCGCCTGCCGCGCCATGGTTGGCCTTCTGGCGCTCGCACACGAACGCACCTGCGAGGCGGAACTCGCCGTTGCGCTGCAAGCCGCTCTCGACGACGGTATCCTACCGGACCTCACGGCGCTCATCGAACGCTTCCGCCCGAAGGGCACGGCATTGCCGGTCGTCGTCGTCACGCTGCCCTCGCTCGCCATCTACGACCAGATCGCCGCGACCGTGGGAGAAGCCGCATGAACGCGACCGTCAAGATCGACGCCGCCCG
>JAYSPJ010000837.1:0-16294 GCA_043722155.1 Bradyrhizobium sp. | reverse complement strand
GATGTGCGTGCCAGCGAGCTGGACGGCGGCGCACAGGGGCGCATTGCGGATTATGTCACTCGCGAAGTTTCCCTTTGGCGGACGATGTATGAGGAGGTCGGCAAGGTCGATCCCTTGATCGAACTGGCATTCACCTGGCTGGAAGCCAACATGCCCGATCCGGGGGGCAACCCTGTGATCGTTCACGGGGATGCAGGTCCGGGTAACTTCATGTTTCACGAGGGCCACCTCACGGCGCTGATCGATTGGGAATTTTGTCATATTGGCGACCCGATGGAGGACATCGCCTGGTTTTCGATGCGCTGCGTGATGGAACCCGTTCCGGATTTCCAGGCTGCGCTCCGCCATTACGAGCAGGCGGTTGGCCGCTCGATCGATAGAGCGCGTCTCCTCTACCATCGCGTCCTCGTCTCCGCCCGGGTTTGCGTGATCCGGCATCGCAATTTTGCCGGAGAGCCCGCCCATGCGATTGTCTCGCGCGGGCTCAACCGCAGGCTCCTGGTCGAGGCACTCCGCCTGGCAAGTGGCACATCCGTTTCCGCGCCGTTGCCGGTGGTGTCCCCGGCAACCGATCGCGAATGGCTCTACGACCGTGTTATAACCCAGCTCGGCGATATCGTGATCCCGCGCAGCTCCGATAAACAGGTAATTGCCGTCGCGAAGAACAGCGCCAAGGTTCTGAAGTATTTGAAGGCGGTAGACCGCTACGGCGAGGCCATCGATATTGCGCGCGCCGAGGCACTGGCCACGTTGCTGGGCGCTGGCACGATGGCCGAGGTTCCCTTCGAGAAAGCGCTCGCCTATTTTGCGCAGGATAGCCTGTGGGAAGCCCAACTCAGCGCCGAAGCATCGGGCAGTATCCATGGCCGCCATTATGATCAATTCTGAGGGCTCCATGCAGCAGATTACCCCGGCTGACGATAATTTCCATTTCGCCCAGATGGGCGACCGCTGGTGGATGACCGAAACAAGCTGGTTTTCCTTCTGCGCTCCCGAGCGCAAGCTCGGTGGCTGGCTGTATACAATGGTCCGCCCCAACATCGGGACCGTCGCAGGCGGTGCATGGGTATGGGACGATAGCGCACACTTGCCTTGGGAAGCGCTCTATTCGCGCAATTTGACGGCCTTACGCATCCCGCAGAATCCCGACCTCAATGATATTGTTTTCCCCACTGGCACGGCAATTCGCACGATAGTGCCGCTCACCAGCTACCAGCTGGGCTATGCTGACGAAGATCGTTTTAGCGTGGACCTCCGCTTCGACGCGGTGATGGCGCCGCGCCCGTTGCGAAAACCAGGATCGGCATTTGGCGATCTCACGCACTTCGACCAATTCGGCCGGGTCACTGGCGAGCTTGACCTCCACGGCGAGAAGATCCCGATTGACTGCTATGCCATGCGCGATCGAAGCTGGGGACCGCGCCCTGAGCACCGTCCGCGAAAAAGCGCCTATGTCACCGGCATCGCGTCCGACAAACACAGTTTTCTCGCCGTCACCAAAGCGGGGGATCATAGTGACGAGATCGCCTACGGTTTCCTGATTCGCGACGGCCGGATTGGCGATATCGTATCGGGGCGCCGCAGTGTTGAGCGCGACCCCGTTGAGGGCTGGGTTACGCACATCGTCATTGACGCAGTCGACGAACATGGCCGCAAGCTGCGCGCCGAAGGCCGCCGCCTCAGCGGTATCACACTCATCCGCCACAGCTTCATCGATCATAATGGACTGATGTCATGGTCAATCGATGGCCAGAACGGCCACGGTGAAGACCAGGATATGTGGCCGGTCCATGACTGGGCCGATTATCGCCGGACTGCACGAGGGCGAAGCTGACATGGGAGGGACAGTCGGAATCGACGTCGGCGGTACGTTCACCGACCTCTATTATTCGCGTGACGGCGTCAGCGTCGATCGCGTTCTCAAGGTGCCGTCCACTCCGGACGACCCGTCGCGGGGTCTTGTCGATGCGCTTGCCGCGGGGGGGATAAACCCTGAAACGCTCGACCTGATCCTCCATGGTACGACCATCGCGACCAATGCGGTGATCGAGCGCAAAGGCGCGCGCTGTGCTCTTGTCACCACCCGCGGCTTTCGTGACATTCTCGAACTTGGCCGGCGAGATCGGCCGCGCGTTTATGGATTAACCGGAGTCCACCGGCCGCTCATCCCTCGCGAGCAGCGATGGGAGGTTACCGAACGCCTCGATCACAAGGGCGTCGTCCTCACACCGCTGGATGAAGCCGAAGTCCGCGCCCTAGCCGAGATACTCGCAGGCCAGAATGTCGAGGCCGTTATCGTATCACTCCTGCACAGCTATGCGAATCCCGCGCATGAAAGACAGGTAGCTGCAATCTTACGTCAGACCAACCCGGATTGGCATATCACCATATCCAGTGACGTCGTGCGTGAATATTATGAGTTCGAGCGGACTAGCACAGCCGTCGTCCAGGGTTACCTGCAGCCGCTTGTCGCGCGCTACGCTTCCAATCTTGCGGCAAAGTTAGCCGAAAAGAAATACACAGCACAGACTTTGGTGATGCAATCCAACGGTGGGCTGATTCCGCTGAGCCAGATCTCCAGCCGTGCCGCCAATATTGTGCGATCCGGCCCCGCCGCCGGCGTGATGGCAGCGGCGCGGCTCGCCGTGGAGGCGGGTTTTGACAAAATCATTACCGGTGACATGGGGGGCACCAGTTACGACGTTGCGGTCGTGGTCGATGGTGTGCCGCGTGTCGCCGACACCACCGAGCTCGACTTCCGTATTCCGCTGCGACTTCCCATGATCGACGTTCACACTATTGGCGCAGGCGGGGGCTCGATCGCCTGGATCGATCGCGGCGGCATGCTTCAGGTTGGTCCGCGCAGCGCCGGGGCGGTTCCCGGTCCGGTATGCTTTGGACGTGGCGGCACTCAGCCCACTGTTACCGACGCGAATGCTGTTCTCGCCCGGATCAATCCCGATCACCCGATCGGTCTCACCAATATAAATCGGCTCGATACCGATGCCGCGCGGCGCGCGCTTGAAGATGTCGGCAGGCAGATCGGGTTGGGGATTGAGCAAACCGCTGTCGCAATCCTCACCATCGTCAACCAGCGTATGGCCGGACGCACCCGTCTTCTGTCTGTTGAGCAGGGGCATGACCCGCGCGACTTTGCGCTTGTCGTTTTTGGTGGGGCGGGGCCGCTCCATGGCGCCGCGATCATGCGCGAGGTTGGCATCAGAACAATGCTGCTTCCGCCTTATCCCGGTGTTCAATGCGCGCTCGGATGCGCGATGGCGGATGTACAATATGACCTTACACTCACGGTAGAACGGCAGGCGTCTGAAACAGACACTGCCTGGGTTTCCGATGCTCTCCGAACGCAACGAGTGATGGGCGAACAGCAGCTGGCGCACAGCGAGGTGCGGATTGATCGCACGGTGATTTCCCATTTCGCCGAGATGTCCTATGCAGGTCAGATTCACGCGCTGCGGGTGCCGATCGAGGCCAATTGGAGCCTTGAGCGCATGATCAAAGCCTTTCACGATGTATATCGTCTCGAATATGGCAACACGCTTGGCGACATCCCGGTCGTGATTGTCAGTCTCAAAACTTCCGTTCTTGGCGAGCGAACGCGTCCGCTGCGCCCGCCGGCCGCAACCATGACCGAGGCACCCCCTGTCCCCGCCACCACGCGCGATATCTGGTTCGATGGGTGGGCTAGTACTCCCATCTATGATCGCGCGGCGCTTTTCCCCGGCCAGCGATTTTCCGGCCCGGCCATCGTGGAACAGGCTGACACGACCGCCGTAATCGAACCTGGCATGATCGCGCGGGTGGATGGTTTTGCCAATATACTGGTGGAGATGCAGCCATGATCGATCCCGTAACCCTCGCCGTGGTGCGCGGCGGACTTGAGCAGATCGCCGATGAGATGGATCTGCACCTTATTCGCGCCGCAATCTCTCCGATTATTTCGGAAACCAATGATTGTGCCCACGGCCTCTATGACGCCGAGACGGGAGAGACGATCGCTCAGGGATCATTCGGCTTGCCGCTGTTTTTGGCGAGCATGCAATGGACCGTCCAGCGGGTCATCGCTGTCGCCAGGGCCGATGGAGGTTTCAAGGACGGCGACCTGTGGATTCTCAATGATCCTTACATCAGCGGCACGCATTTGAACGATGTCGTGTTGGTCAAACCGGTGTTTTTTGACGGCCGCCTGTTCGGCCTGTTTGCCAACACGGGGCACTGGATGGACATGGGGGGCAGTGTGCCCGGCGGCTGGGCCCCATCAGCCACCGAAATCCATCAGGAAGGCATTATCATCCCGCCGGTCAAGCTGTTTAGTGCCGGTCAATATAACCATGCTCTAATCCGAATGGTCAGCGCAAACGTCCGTCTGCCTGAACAGCTGCAGGGCGATCTTGCCGCCATGATCAATGTATTCGAGGTGGGCCGCCGGGGACTTGAGGCGCTCATCGCCAAATATGGCGAGGACACGCTGCGGGCGTGCATCCGCGAAATGCTCGACCGGTCCGAAACCGAGATGCGTTCCTACATTGCCGAAATCCCCGACGGCACTTACCGGATGGAAGACTGGTTCGATAATGATGGCGTGGACGATGCGCCGTTAAAGGTCGCTCTCGCGATTACCATATCGGGCAGTGACCTGCTGTTTGATTTCACCGGCACCGCTGCCTCGGCGCGGGGACCAATGAACATCTCCGACAGCACGACCATGTCGATGTGCCTGGTGGCCCTAAAGCATATATTCCCGGAGGTTCCTGTAAATGGCGGGGCTTTCCGCCCGGCGCGGTTCCACATCCCTACGCCCAGCATCCTCGCCGCCGCCTATCCTTCTCCCGTCGGGGGCACGACCGACGTAACGCAGCGGGTCGTAGACGTGGTGTTTGGCGCACTTGCCCAAGCGATTCCCGATCTCGTCCCTGCTGCTCCCTTTGGGACCACCGGGGTCGCCACCTTTTCAGGCCGCCGCCCTGACTCTGGTGGCTATTTCGTCGCGGTCTACCCTTATCCCGGCGGCTATGGCGCAAGTCGTGCCTCAGATGGCCTGGTAAACGGCACTCCGCCATCTTCCATGGCCAAATTCATGTCTATAGAAATGTCCGAACATCGCTATCCATTGCGGTTCGAATATCACGCGATCCGGGAGGACTCCGGCGGGGCAGGTATGCATCGTGGCGGCTGCGGAACTGCCTACGGCATCACCGCACTTGCCGATTGTGTTGCCTCGGTACTCGGCGACCGTGTGGATTACGTTCCCTTCGGCATTCAGGGTGGAGGGCCAGCCGCTCCCAATAGGGTTCGGCTTGTCACCAATGGCGAGGAATGGGAACCGCCTCTGCGTAGCAAAATCGAACGGGTTGCGCTTAAAGCGGGTGATGGGCTCAGATTGGCCTCGCCGGGCGGCGGGGGCTTCGGTAATCCTAAAACCCGCGACATATCGGCTATCGAAGACGACCTCAACGCAGGGTTCATTAGCCGTCAAACAGCCGAAACGATTTATGGTGTTGCCGTTGCATCGGTCGTGTCCTCTGGTGACCGCCCATCCTATACGCTTGAACCGATTCGCAGGACGTCAATTCGATGACATAGCCTATGGACGACATCACAATCATCGATCTGCTCAGGCCAGTCAGTTTACAGGCCGAAGTTGCCGCCAGGTTGTCACCGCTTTTCCCCAAACACTTCAAAGTATTTTGAAGGGCCAAAATGAGGGTCGGTGGCGGGCCACGCCCGACGATGATGAGCACTACGTTTACGCTATAGCGCTATGACAATCGTTAAAATCAGCCTTCGAGATCACAGCTGGTACCCAAAGTATGTCATTCTACTTGCTGGACAGACGCTCAGAAACAGTCGTTCCGTTGGGGGGCCTATCCCAGTCTGAACGACGTGGTTTGGGGACTTTGCGGACAGGCGGCTTCCAGGTGCGAATAAGGCAAAAGCTGCCGTTCATCGAGCAGGCGGAGCACTTCCGCTGTACGCCAAATCTCGGACACACCAGGTTGATCGCAACGATTCCGAAGGCGGGCACTGGGTGATCAATTTTCAACCTTGCGAATCTCGCGAAGAAGGTCGGCTCGAGTGGCTGTCACGTCTCGTATTCGCACCGAACGAAGTTTTGCGATTTCGATGGTAGAGAACGGCCTGAAACCCCCAGGATCGGAACCCATCGCCTTCACCAGCCAATTGAGCAGATCGGAAGTTTCGGCATCGCTTAGCCCGGAATTGGCCGTTCCAGGCACTTGGACGAGAAATTCTCTGCCGCCTTCGACAAGCAGGAATTTGCCGAGCTGGCCTCTCATGTCTGGAACCTTACCGGGCATACCGCGGCCATCCGCCAGGTGACAGCCCTGACAATTGAGCATGTAATTCAAGCGCACGGCATCCAGGGGTTTCGCCGGCAATTCTTTCCATCCCACCAGAAGGCAAATGACCGGGACAGCGATCTGAACGACGCGCCTCAACCCGCGACTCCGAGAATGCGCGAGGTTGAGCAGTTGTAGACGAGGCCAACCTCTGCGCCCACGCACCAATTGATGTCGTTGGATTGGGACGGCTGATAGATGGGATGGTCGCCTTCATTGCGATAGCAATCACAGCGGCCGCAGTCGCTCTTACCGCAGCAGTCATTGTAGGAGATCACGTAGTTCATGCCATCATGCGGATTGCGGCAGGTTCCCACCCAGGTAATCTGTGACGGCTCGGTTCCGGGCGGACATGACGAGGTCGAGCCCCCGCAACAGGAACAAAGATAGCCGTCGATGGCACAATATCGCCAGTAATCGCAGGACTGCGGATCGTCAGATTCACCGCGCGGCGACGGGGAGGCCGTTGCGCGCGAGACCGGCAGTATCGGCGCAGCCGAGGCCATCGCAAGCGCGCCGAGGCGTCCCAGCAGGCTACGACGCGACAATCTTTGCGCCGCTTGACGAGCCAGTCGTTCGAATGTGCGGTCCAGTCTCGTCACGGCTGGCGCCTCGCGGCGATGTAGTCCTGGATCGAGGCGACCCCGAGATCCCGCGCTTCGAACAGGCTTTCGACGTGCTCGCGACTGTTGACGAGGCCCTTAGCAGCGATCACGCCTGATCGGTCAATGAGCACGGCATAGGGCAGCCGCGAGACCTGATAGGCCATGCCGAGTGCGGCAGAAAGCACTAGGGGGAATGTCTCAAGCTTTGCTTCCCGAACCATGCGTTGCTGAGCCGCCTCGTCACCATCGCTCGCGAGTATGACACACAATTCGGGTTGCTGCTCGGCGGCCATGGATTTCAGCATCGGGAGCAGCGACTTGCAGACAGGGCAGGTCGGCGAGAGGAAGAAGAGCAGCGTTGATCCCTGGCTAGGGCCGATCGTGACTGAGCGGCCGTCAAGGGCCACAAGCTTGAATTCCGGTGCCATACTGCCCACGCTCGGGCCGCCCGGCAGGACGAGCGCGCCGGCCGGTCCCAGCCGTTCATGCAACACACCCACCTGGCGCAGGAGTGCGAAGACCAACGCGACCAGCCCCAGGATGACAAGCCACTGAATCACATTCGAAACGACCAGTGTGGCCATCATTACCGTCGTTCCCTCCTTGGCAAGGACGCCCATGCCTCATGTCCGAGATAGAGCAGCCACAATACCGCGATGGCGAAGCCGAGATTGATCCAGTCGAACCATGTCAGCGGTCGCGCTCCCGCTCCCGGTTCAACACCAGACAAAACCATGGCGGCACTGGCCAGCAGAACATTGCGGGCAACCATGCTCCAGTGCAGTTCACCTTTCCCGGCGTGAGACCCCAGGCATCCGCAGTCGATCTGGCTGTTTCCCCGCCCAAGATTGACGGCAATGGCGCCGGCGTAGGCGAACAGCAGAATGGCGCACGCCCTAAGGGCTGCGCCCGTCAGTCCGGCATTCTCACTCAACAATGTGCCCCCGATCAAGAATTCGACGAATGGCAGCAGTATGGATCCGACTCCGAGCAGCGCATCAGGCACGAGCCCGTAGCTCGCGAGGCTGACACGAAACCGGGCCGGATTGGCCAGCTTATGACCCGCTGCAACAAGCAGCAGCGAGGCCAGGGCCAGTACGACCAACCGGTGAAGAAGCGGATCGATCGTCATCGCCTATCGTCCCAAGGGGCGGGCTGGATGAAGGTCAGCGAATCCCCCAGCTCTCCGATAGAGCGTAGCCATTTGCCCGTGGTCGCATCGTAGACCTGGAATTCCCGCGAACCGGAGCGGACCGAGAACAGCAAGGGATGCTCATCGCCGCTGACCGCGATCGATGTGGCAGCCACCTTCAATCTGAAACGCTCGAGCCGTTTGCGCGTGCCGATGTCATAGACCCAAACCTGGGTTCCCTCGGCCTTGTGCGTGAAGGGACCACCCCTGTGCATCAAGGCGAACAGCCGCATAGATGGCCCATGATAGGCCGCCGGCTGAAGTCCGCCGATTGTCCATCGGGCCATGGCGCGGTCCGTCAGCGGCCATTGCGCCTTGCGGACCGGCGCGGAACCAGAACTGTCAATAACATGGACATCTCCCGAAAATGTGAAGAAGAGCCAGGCCGTGGCGCCGATGCGAACCGGCTTTTCGGTGGCCGGGTTGTCATAAGTGAACAATGGCGGACTCGCGGCGCCTGTCGTCACGACGCCCGCATCGCTCAAGCTGGCGGACTGCAACGATCCGTCGCTGCACTGCATCAAGAACCGGCGAGGCCCCACTGGATAGGCGAGCGCGCATCCTGGCGTCTCATATTCACCGACGAACCTGCCGGCCTCGATATCCACTACCGAAACCGACTGCGCGGGTGTGAAATTGTAGATGAGCATGAAGCGGCCATCATCGGTGAGCGGCATGGCCCCGACGAATGGCAGGGCGCTGAGCCGCTTCGGCGGCACGATGATCTCCCTTCCGGGAGTCAGTGTCCGGCTATCGTACAGCGTGACGACATCGGTACGCGTGCCGCGCGATCCTCGGGAGAAATATATCCCCGGGACTGCGATGCGGTCTCCGCGCGGCGTCACCTGCAGCATCGAGTGGCTGTAGCCGCCAGAAATCATGCCGAGAAGCACGCCGGTATCGGCATCGAGCAGATAGGCACGCCCGTCCGGCATGTGATTCCATGAAAGGTCGTTGACCCAGACCCAATGCGGCCGCAGCACATTATCGAGCTGCGTAATTGTCAGCTCTTCGGGCGGCAATTGCGCATCGGCTGAGGGTGCGAGCAGGACGAGGCCGAACGCAAGGGTGATCAGCACGCGCGCGGTGCCACGCCTCCGGCCTCTATGCGCAAATCGGACCACCATGTCAGCCGTCGGTCTCTTCATTGGGACTCGCCCGTCGCAGTTCGTCGACTCCTTCCTTGCCTAACACGAACTCGAGTTCGTCCGCACACAGATCAAAAATCGTGAGACTTCCCTGTTCGACCGGACCGCAGCAGCCGACTTCGAATGGACAATGCTCGTCATCGACGGTCAGTACGCCGAACTCAAGGGCCACGGGAAAGGCGCGGCAGAAAAACGGCTTCAGCAGACCTAAATCTGGATCCGCTTGCATCTCAATCTTCTGCAAGACGCAGTGAGCTTCGCTATTCAAGAATACGCAGAAGCCGTTGTGAACCTGCGTATCGACTGCCCTCCCGGACGGAACGTCCGGATCTTCGATTTCACTGCCGAACCAGAAGGTCGTGTCGTGTTGCTGCGTTGGCTCCATAAAGCGCGCGACCAAATCTGCATGGCGAAGTATCTGCTCGCGCTCTGCGATATCGATGAGCACGCCGCTGCGGCAGCAGTAGCCCGAGCAACGCGACATCGAAGCATCATGCGCATAGCGGCTGCGAAAGACATTTTCATCCACGGCGAGCACCGGAATGTGGCGCAGGTGATGCCTGCGCAATTCTAGACTATTACTCAATCTCTCCTCCGTCAGGCTTGAGGCGTTTTCCAAATATGATCAGATCGTCGTGGTAGCGGTAGTAGTCGGGTATGCGGGCAATCACCTGGTAATTCCGTTTTCGATAAAAAGCCCGAGTGCGTTCATAGCTCGTCTGGCTGCTGGTCTCGGCCAGAATCCAGTACCCTCCGCGCGACTGCACGAATTCCTCCGCGAAGCAATCCAGCGCGGTCGCCACGCCGCTACCATGATGGTGAGGGTGCACCGCTATCCAGTACATGTCCCAGGTTCCGGTGGTAGCCGGCACCGGCCCCAGCAGCACGAAACCGGTGACATCGGGGCCGACGGCGTCTACGTACGCGTGATAGTATTGCTGCGCCGACTGCTCGATAATAGTGTCGATGAGCTCCATTGCGATATCGATTTCGATTGCCGTGAAGTTGTCAGTCGCCTGCAGCAACTCAAGCACCGGCAGGCGATCGGGGGCAACGAATGCACGGATCATCAAGCCAGGCTCCGCACATGCGCCGAAGCGTCGGCGAGGCCAGCGCGCTCCGCCGCGCGAGCAACGATCTCGAGGATTGCTTCTCGCGAATTGAGCCCACCTGCTACCGCTGCGCGAATGAATCCCGCCTGTGGGTCGAGATCCGGATTGGCATTCACTTCGAGCACAAAGAGGACCCGATCACGGTCGCGCATTCGCAGATCGACGCGGCCATAATCGCGCAGACCGATAGCCCGGGCTGCTGACAGCGCGATGGTCCAGACCTCCGCTGCCAGGTCTGGTTCGAGTTCCGCCGGGCAGCGCACCGGGGTACCCCGGTCGCGCATTGAACCAGGCATCCACTTGGCCTCGTAACCGACGATCCGCGGAATGCCCGGGGGAAGGCCCTCGAATGTAATCTCGGCGGGCGGCAAGGCGACGAATTCGTCGGCTGCGACTGCGAGAAGCGAGACGTTGAACTCGCGGCCGTCGATGAATTCCTCCACCAGCGCGGCTTGCTGAAACTCTGTCCAAACCCAATGGACGCGAGCATCGAGCGCCCGCCTGTCGCTCACGACGGCGCCGTCGTCGATGCCGATACTCGCATCTTCTGCAACCGGTTTGACTATCAGCGGGAAGGGCGGGAGATCTGCCGCAGACAAGTCGACGCCAGGTTCCAGTCGCACGGACATAGGGGTGGCAATGCCATGATCGCTCAGCACCGCCTTGGCCAGTCCCTTGTCGAGCGTGATACCGAGCGTGAGCGCCGATGAACCCGTGTAGGGCATTCCGAACAGATCGAACATCGCCGCGACGTTCATCTCTCGGCGGGCACGGCCCTGGAACGATTCGCAGCAGTTGAAGACAAGGTCGATGCGTTGCCGTGTGAGGAAGGCAAATAATTCCTGCGGATTACCGGCTGCGAACAACAGCGTCTCGTGACCGGCGTTGCCGAGCACATTCGCGATCCAGTTTGCCACCTCCACCACGCCGCGCTCCGCCTCCCCGAAAGCGTCATTGCCAGATGGCTGATTGTGGATGATCGCGATCTGCATGTCGTTTCCTCAGAGACTCCATCCGGCGGGCATAGCGCTGGCGCGCTCCATCGCACGCGCCGCGATCTCGCGGATTGTATCGCCGTAGCTGCGTCCGCTGGCGAGGGCAGCGCGGGCGAACGCACAGTCAGGATTCAAGTCAGGATTGGGGTTTACCTCGAGCACGAACGGGGCAGAATCATTCGCGCTCACGCGCAAATCGACGCGACCGTAATCGCAAAGGCCGACGGCGCGAGCGGCCGCAACCGCGCAGTGCGTTATCGCAGCTGCGCTTCGCGCATCAAGCTTCGCCGGACCGTAAACGGCGGGCGCACGGTCTTGATCCAGGCCATCGCCCCATTTGGACTCGTAGCTGAATATCCGGGGACGATCGGGCCCTAGTGCGCCGAAATCGACCTCGCTGATCGGCAACACGATGAACTCGGTGGGGGATTTCGCTATCAGCGACACGTGGAATTCACGGCCCTCGATAAAGTTCTCCACGAGCGCCGCTTGCCCGAATTCGCGCCAAACGAAGCGGATACGCGCCGCCAGCGCAGCGGCATCATGGACAACGGCCCCATCGTCGATACCGACACTGGCATCCTCGGCAACGGGCTTCACAATTAGGGGGAAACCTAATTTCGCAGCCTCGGCCGGCCCCTCGCCCGGCGCAACGACCGCGTTCATGGGTGTGGGTATGCCCTGCGATCGCAACACCGACTTTGCGAGAGCCTTGTTCTGCGCGACACCGAGGGTCAGCGACGACGAGCCGGTACAGGGCACGTCGAAAAGTTCGAAAAACGCAGGCACATTCATTTCGAGTGCCGCACGTCCGGCGAAGGAATCGCAGACATTGAAGACAAGCTGCGGTTGGTATCCTTCGGCGCAAGCATACAGGCTCGCGACGTCATCGGCCGGGAAACATCGTACCTCGTAGCCCGCCTCCTTGAGGCTTGCGGAAATCCGCTCAACATCGGGCAGCGCGCTCGATTCCGAGGAATCGCATAATTCGCCCATGTGATCGGGGTTCGCGGCCGGCGATCGCGACAACCAGTGTTCCGCTGGAGGCGTGGGGACGGGCTCGACATATACGATGGCAATTCGCATTAGCCTGCCCCTGGCAGGCTGGACGGCGCGGGCATGTGGTCGCCGCCGTCACACGTATCGAGCAGCGCTTTCGGCAACCGCAGCAACAGCGGCAGGATGCAAGCCGTCGCCAGCGCCTCAATGGCCAGGCAGGCAACGAAACCGCCGTGCTCATAGAGCACGGACCCGAACAGTTCGCCGATGGTTCCAGCCAAAGTCAGGGCGGAGAAGCCAAGCATGGTCCCGCTGCCCTCCATTTTTTGCGGACAGGCGCGGCGCAACAAGTCGTACAGCGCGACGTTGGCAATTCCAAAGACTGCTCCCAGGACGGCAGAAACAATCACCGCCTGGAATGTGTCGCTGATCACCAGAAACAGCGCACCGGGAAAGATGTTGAGGACAATCCCCCAACGCAGAGTCCGTCCAAGTGGCTGCCGCTGGCAGAGCAGGCCATAACCAAGCGTGGACGCGGCAATGCAAGCGAGGTTTACTGCCTGGCATAGACCGAAAGCCTCGCTCGAAAGGCCAATCGTCTCGCTTGCAAAGTAGAGAAACGGAATTCCCCAGCCGGGCGAGAAATTCCATAGCATCAGGATCGCCACCGTCAGGAGAAGCGGCCGGTGCCGCCACAGACTGCTGATCGCCGCGCGAGGCTCCGCAGTGGCTCCACTCAGCGCATCTGGCCTGTCAAAGATCGTACGTGGCCGCCAAAGTGCATGCAGGACAATGGTCGCCGTCAGCGCGGCGGCGATGCTGAACGTGGTACCCAGCCCGGCATGGGCCGCCAGCCAGCCGCCGGCCAACATGGCAAGGATGCCGGGCACTACATCCGCGAATTCGGTGAAAGCACTCAACCGGCCTGTCATGGAATGGCGCTGCGCCACGACCGTAACCAAGGCTTCAGTCACCGTGTCCATGAACTGGAAGGCAACCGTGATCAGCAGAATGCCGATGAGGAGTACGCCATAGGATGCCGGCGTTGCGGCCAGCCAGATATAGCCGGTAACCGCCAGCGGGGCGGACAACAGGAAATAGGCGCGATCACCGAACCCGGCCGGCCGCCAGCGGTCGCGCAGAACGCCGCACAGGAATCCGAAGTAGACGGGCAGCAGCGTGATTGCCTCGAAGGCAGCGACAGCTGGAGGCCGCAAGCCAAATTCGTCCTTGAGCAAATAGAGGATCGGCAAATTGACGATGCCGAGCGGATCAGCAAGCCCGAGTGCCAGCATCAGTAGCCCGAAGTAGGCGCCGATTTCGCGCCGTTCGGCAGGCAGGGCAACATGCGGAGTCACGATGGCGCTCGCTCACGGCGCTGGCGCGAGTGCGAGAACATTCGTCGCTCGGCCGATGCCATGATCCGCCCGACAAGCTCGGCATGGCTGACGTCGTGCATGCGTCCGAGAATGACGAGATCGGATCGGATCGGATGCAGGCCAGGCAGCGGATTGACCTCGATCACGTTTACGCGCCCCGCCTCGTCGCAGCGCAGATCGACGCGACCGCCGTCGCGGCCGCCCAGCACTTTCCACGCATCGAGCGCAATCCGGATCGCGGCATGACCTTGTTCGCCATCCGTTCGGAGATACCGCACGCGATTCTCATATTTCTCTTTATTATCATAAGTATATCCATCGACATCGGCGTCATTGACCAGCACCACTTCCATTGCTCCGAGTGCATAGCCATCCGCGCCCGTGCCGAGGATGCCGACGGTGAACTCACAACCGGGCAGGTAGCGTTCGACCAGCACCGGCTGCCGGAATCGCTGCAGCAGTTCTTCACAGCCCGATCGAAGCTGATCGTGATCCTGCACCTTGGATGCTCCGGAGATTCCCTTGCTCGACCCTTCGGCAACGGGCTTGATGAACAACGGGAACGGCAAGGTGACGCACCGGACATCCGTCGCGGCCGAGACGATCTCGAAGTCAGGCGTGCGGATGCCCCGGTCGCGCAGGATTTGCTTGGCGATGCCTTTGTGCAGCGCGATCGTCAACGTGAGCGGGTCTGAGAAAGTATACGATATGCCGTATGCATCGAGCAGTGACGGCACCTGCGCCTCGCGCCCGTAGCCCTCAAGTCCTTCGGCGATGTTGAAAACGAGATCCCAGCGGTCCCCGCGCGAGAGACAGCTGGCGAGCGCCTTTATGTTGCCGATACGCACGGTGCGGTATCCGAGGGAACAGAGCGCCGCCTCAATCGCGACTATCGTTTCCGGGCCGTCGAATTCAGCCGTTTCCTCCTGATCGAAACCCTCGCGCAAATAGTCTTCGCGCAAGTCGTAAGTTATGCCGATTGTCAATGCCATCAGCAAGACACGCGCTAATCCAGTGCAACAGGCGTAGCGACTGTGTCGGGATAGCGGTAAATATTGCCCTCGTAGTTTCTCAGCAGCAGGTCATTCCCGTCCCGCCCCGCGACCCGGTCCGGGAACATCGGAATCTTGCCGCCGCCGCCCGGTGAATCGATGACATAAGTCGGGACGGCGTAGCCAGTGGTATGGCCTTGCAGCGCCTGGATCAGGGCAAGACCGCGCTCGACTGGCAGGCGAAAATGCGCGCTGCCCGGCACCGGGTCGCATTGGTACAGATAGTAAGGGCGCACCCGCATCCGCAGCAGCCCATGGAACAGCCTGCGCAGGGTTTCCTCATCATCGTTTATGCCTGCGAGCAGGACGGTCTGGCTGCCGAGCGGGATACCTGCATTAACCAGGTGCGAGCAGGCACGTGCGACCTCGGGTGTGAGCTCGTCAGGATGCGTGAAGTGCAAGCTCATCCACAGTGGATGGTAACGTTTGAGCATCCGCACGAGTTGAGGCGTAATGCGCTGCGGCAGAGCGGCCGGCACCTTGGTGCCGATGCGGACGAACTCGACATGCGGGATCGCGGTAAGCCGCTTCAGCAGCCACTCCAGCTTGTCGTCCGACAGCGTCAGCGGATCGCCGCCCGAAATCAGCACGTCGCGCACCTTGGGCGTTGCGGCGATGTAATCGATGGCCCGTTGCCATTGCGACGTGGCGAAACGGTATTCCCCGCCGGGATCGCCGACCATCCGGGAGCGCGTACAGTAGCGACAGTAGACCGGGCAGATGCCGGTCACGAGGAACAGTACTCGATCCGGGTAGCGATGCACGAGCCCCGGCACCGGGCTGTATGCATCCTCGCTCAGCGGATCGCGCAATTCTTCGGGGGCGATGCGATATTCCGCGCCAACCATCACGACCGAGCGACGCAGTCCCTGTGCTGGATCGTGGCGATCGAGTAGACTGGCATAATAGGGTGTGATTCCTACAGGCAGCGAACCGCGATGCCGTGAAATCGCATCACGCTCGTCGTCGCTGAGCTCCAGAAGGCGTGCCAGTTCGCTGGCGGTGTTAGCCCGATTGCGCAATTGCCAGCGCCAATCGTTCCATTGCGCCGGTGTAGCCTGCGGGAAGAATTTTCGGCGGAATTTCGTTGAACCCCGGTGCAACGTAAGATTGCCACCGCGCTCCTGATGCGTCTGTGGCGAAGCTCTCGCCGTTTCCTCACCAACGTTTTCCAGCGATGTTGTCGTCTCGATCCGGTCACATGAAAAAGAAACGTTGCGTTCCATACAAGCCCCTGCAGATCGACGGTGTCGATAATACTGGAGAAATCCGACGGAGGCAACATAAATGGCGGACATCTTAGACGAGTCGAAATGCCCCAACTACACTCGTGACTTTAGAGCCCGATCCGAAAGTAGTTGAGCAATACCAGCATCTTGTGATTCAGCCGTCTTTGTCGAGAAGATGGAGGAAGCGATGGGATGGACTGGTATTG
>JAYSPJ010000836.1:0-4793 GCA_043722155.1 Bradyrhizobium sp. | reverse complement strand
CGTATTGGGCTTGCTGCCGCCCCGGTGGGACGATCCGGTATGGGAGAGTGCACATGAGGCTTGGAAGGAGCCCTCCGATCAACAAGACCTGGATGCTTTGGCGGTCCGACTACTTGCACCCGTCCGCACGGCGGACTTCATGCCGGGCGAACGCTCCCACGGCTGGTCGGAAGGCGTTAAGGTGCACATGCATTCAGTGCATTGCCTCCACATCACCATCGCGCCTGCGAAGTCGCATCAAGGCCGGTACGGCACGGGCGTGACGATCATCAAGATCGATCCGAATAAGGCGGGAGCGGCTGCTTCATACCTTGCGGCGCGGTGCAGCGATGGCGCTATCATCATCAGCCTTGTTTCCCCGGAAGCAAGCCGTAAGAAGTTGATGCGTTTGGGAAAAATCGCGTTGCCGGATTGCGATGTGACAATCACCCCGAACGTCTTCCGCAATCAGGTCATCGCCGATTGGAAGGCCACGGTCGGCGCCGGAATAGCTGTCGCGGCGGCCTGTGGACACTGCACGGACAGGACGCAGGCCAAGTACGGTCGCGTGCAACATGGCCGTCACCGACGTGGAATAATCGGGGTTGCGAGCATGATTACGCCGCGCACCGGCAACGTCGCGCGCTCATTTGAGCTTCGCAAACCTCCCAACGATGACTTGGTAGAAGAGGTCGGCACGCAGCCTGCGTCCAACGACACGGCGTCCAGTATGGACCTCGTTGATCAGTGCTCCAAAAGCTCACGAGCTAAGGTCCATAGTCCAGCCAACGGTTTCGCTGAAGATTGCGGCGTTCAGCGCCGAAACGTGTCGGAGACTTGTTCGCACTCTCTCGCGTATCCGTTATTTGGAGCGTCTAGCGGGCCTTGATCATGCGATCAGCACCCTCTCGCGTGATCCTGATCGAGAGCGAGACCGACGACGATGAAACTAGGAGCGTGTCCGCTTCTTAGTTGCAACGCCCTGATCCGACCCATGGCGCGCTAAATAACTCGGCGAGAACCCGGGGGTGGCCGTGAACTGACAAGAAATTGAGTATGTGCTTGTTAGACGGAATGTTGGCGAGGCTATTCTTCGTTTTCGCTCGCGGCTAAGCGGCCGTTTCAATTGCGTTTCTGTGCAACCGTCAGCACCGGGCCGGGAGTTCGCGAGGGCCCGAATTTGCAAGCAAAGCCCAAACTATGCGTCGAGGTTCCATAACATTCGATGTGCAAGTCGCACCCGAACGCTACTCAGCCGCTTCGCCCTTCACCTCGATCATCGGCACATCCAGGCTCTTGATCTCCTGCATGGCCTGGCCCGCGATACCTTGCAAGTCGCCGTAAAGACCGGCGGTCGAATCGAGCACTCCGCGAAGCTGCTCTTCGCGTTTGGCCCACAGCCGCGTCATGGTGGCACGCTCGCGATTGAGGTCGGCCTGCATTTCGGTGAATTTTTCGACGATGGCCTCGATGCGATGGCGGAAGCGCGGGCCGGTGAGGTATGCATACATCACCTCGGTCTTCGTCTGCTGACCTTCTTGCGCCTGTCGGCTGGCGGCGACGTCGATCAGCGATTGGCGGAGAGCGACAGCGAGCGGGATCGCAAATCGCGGCTCGGCTACCCAGACGTTTTCAACGAAATCAAAACCCTCGACCCCCTTGGGCAGAACGCTCGAAACGATCAAGGCGATCTCCGCTTTGGCGGCGCGTTGGTCATCGCGCAGCTTGCCGAGCCATCCGCCGTGCCAGGCCTTTGTTCGTTTCGATTCCCAAAGAATGGTGCCGCAGCGTTGCCCATTTGCCGCCAGCACGCGGTGTATGACGTCGCCGCCAAACTGGCCGTTGGCGACGGGCTTGATCAGGTCACTTTTGAAGCGGCTGCGCAGCAGGGTTTCAAGTTCGATCTCGAGGGCTTCGCCCTGTAGCTGCTGCGAGCCTTGGTCGGCCTTGCGCCGGAGTTCCTCGATCTGACGCTGCATGCCAGCGAGCTGAGCCTCCTTTTCGGCGACCTTGGACTTGAAGATATCCTCCGCCTCGAGCCTAGCCCTCTCGCGGACGGCGCCGAGATTCTCCTGCACCTTCTTTTCGACCGTCAACTCGACCTCGCGCTTTGCGTCGTCGAGCTCGCGCTGCTTTCGCAACATATCGGTCTGGGCCTGCTGGGCTTCGGCGAGCTTCGCATTGTTCGCGGCGAGCATCTGCTGCAGATCCGCAAGCTGCTGGTCGCGCTGACCAAGATCGTCAGCGAGCGCAAGACGCGCCTTCCTTGCCTCGGCCTCTGCGATGGAAGCGCGCTCGGTCCGCAGCTTGGCCGCGACCTGTTCGTCGACGGCTTCGCGCGCCTTGACCAGCTCGTCCTGCGTTTGCTTGAGACGGGCCTCACGACGACCGAAATCGGCCTCCCTGGCCGCCAGCTGCGCCTCGAAATGCTTGCGACTCTCCGCGATGATCGGCGCCGCCAGCGATTCGGTCAGCTTGATCTCGGTGCCGCAGTTCGTGCAAATGATCTGTGGGTCGGTCACGGTGTCGGTCCTGTGATGGTGAGGTGTGATTGTATCCGGATTCTCAGCCACGACCGTGCCGGATCGCGGCGTTGTCCCCGGCAATCGTGCCGGTCGCGGCAATGGCGACACCCTGGACGGTGCTGTCGGTTTCAGCTTTTCGGAAGGATCGTGCGTCATGATCAATTCCTCGTGGCGCGCAGGTCGCGCTGGCGTAAAATAGCTTCGACGATCCGGCGCAGACGGCGCACCGAACCGCCGCGCCAAAGCCGAGCGACGGCGGCATGCTCGGCGCCGTCGAGAGGCGGTACCCAATGCGCATCGAGGCTGCGCTCTTTGGCGAGGTCGGCGATCACGGCCGGCAACAACGCATCGATATCACCCGCATCCGGCTTCGGAAACGTGACCACGCGACAGCGGTCGCGGATCGGGCTCGGCAGGGGATCCAGGCTGTTGGCCGTCGCCACGAAAGAAACATGCGACAAATCGACGTTCGTCTGCAGCGCCGGATCCGGATAACGCGCACTGGTTTCGGTCTCGAAGAAGCCGAGAAGGCAGTCCCATAGCCGTCCGTAGTCGCTGCGGATGGCGGCCTTCTCGATCTCGTCGATGAGGACCAGAGGGTTCGCGATCTTGCCTTGGGCGATGGCGAGGAAGGGATGGCAGGGCTCGGCCGAGTACCAGCGCCGGTCGGTTCCCCCGAAGGTGGCACCGTCAGCACGGGACGCGTCTTCGCGCCAGACGCTCAAGCCGAGAACCTCTCCCAGGCGCCGAGCAAATCGTGACTTGCCTCCACCGGGGTCGCCTACCAACAGAAGCGGCCGGAGCCGGACCGTGCTGCGACCGACGAGATCGGCAAGGGCGAAATCGATGACCTCCATGGCATACGGGAATTCGAACAGCAGCTTGCTGCGCACTTCGTATAGAGGCGGCACCGGGACCAGCGGCAGGGGAACGTTGATGACGCTCTTCAGCGGACCGAGGATGTCCTTCAGCTTGGTGTTTTTCATCTCCTCGCTGTTCAAGCGCGCGACCATTAGGTAATGGTCAGGAGCAGCTTGCGCGCCAGCCAAAGAAGTTTGGTCCGAGTCCTCGACGGCCTTTTCTTTGGCCTCCGTCTTCCTCCTACGCCCTTCCTCTTCCTTGACCTTACGTCGCACAGCATTGGCGGCCGCGGCGACGCGGTGCTCCGCCATGCGACTACCGACGATGCCGGCGTTGCGCGCCGCTGAAGTCCCCCGCCGCAACAGGTCGGTGCAGGCCGGTAGCGCCGCCCAGCCAAAGACAAAACGCTCCAGGTCGCAGCAGAGCTCTTCCTCAGCATGCCGAGAGGTTGCCTGAAAAGCCTGGATCAACGCTTTCCCGACCCTGCGGTGGTCCTCGAAATAGATTCGATCGCGCGGCGTCGGCAGGCATACCATTCGCACGCAGTCGGCAAGGCTGCGCAAGTTCGGCTCGTTCTGGGCGACGGCGCGGTGGTCGAGCTCGGCGGCGAGCACAAGCCCGGCATCGACACCAAGTGCCGCGGCCCATGCCGCATTGTGGAGGAGCTGCGGACACAGCTCGTCGATCTCTGCGATCAGCCGCTGCTCGACGTGGTCAGCGCTGTCGGTGACGAGCATGGCGTAACGCAGGAGCCGGGGTAGGTTCTTCAAACGCTCATCCCAGTCTGACGAATCGGCTGCCGCTCCGGTCGAGACGGCGTCGTCCGCCGCCGCCGGCAGATCAATGTCATCGGCATCGTCTGTCGTGCTCATGCCTCTTCCTCCGAGCCGTCGCCGCCACCCTTAGAGGTCGTCATCCGTCTCAGTGCGCGGCGGAGACCCTTGCGATCGAGCGGCGGCCCCAGTCGGTAGAAACGCGACAGCGAGCGCGCCCACCCGCCATCCGGATCGGCGAACCACAGCGGCGTGGTGGCGGCGGCGCAATCGCCCAGCAGGGGATGGCCGGTGACGCGGCCGATCAGATGCACGCCTTGAGGGGTGATCGCCGGCGCCCAGTCCGTAAGGAGCGGGGCCTTCTGCAGCACGACCGGCGGGACCCGGCGCCCGTGTTCGAGGCGGTCGCAGTCATCAGCTAGGGCGCGGAGCCGGCGGCTCAGGTCAGGCGTAACGTGGGTGGGATCGAGGAAAGGTAACAGGCGCGTCAGCATGGATGAGCACTCGAAAATGTATGGGGAGTGGGAAAGGGGTGCCTGACAGTGTGAAGGGCGTCGTGAAGTGGACCCCGGAAATAGGACCAAACGTTAAGGTGTGAAGCGTCCTGCTCTGTCTCAACCGATGGAGTACGGATATGACCAAATCACGCAAGAAG
>JAYSPJ010000835.1:0-1551 GCA_043722155.1 Bradyrhizobium sp. | reverse complement strand
CCGAAAACCGGCTTCATGATCGAATCGATGGTCACCGCGACGGCGATGAACATCGGCTCGCTGTTGAAGGGTCAAGCGCCGGCGGCGCAGCCGACATGGAATGCGATCTGCCTCGCGGATTTCGGCGACTCCGGCGTCGCCTTCCTGGCGCAGCCGCAAATTCCTCCCCGCAACGTCAATTGGTCGGCCAAGGGCGAATGGGTTCATCTCGCCAAGGTCGCCTTTGAAAAATACTTCCTGCGCAAGATTCGGCGCGGCGAGAGCGAGCCGTTCTACGAGCGCTTTTTGCTCGACAGGCTCAACATCGCCAAAATCAAGGAGGTCAAGACCGGAACATGAGTGCAAGTCACCAGATCGTGTGTGGGCATTGCGGAAAGATCAACCGGTTGCCCGCTGAACGGGTTGCCACGAATGCCCGCTGCGGATCCTGCCATCAGCCGATCTTCAGCGGCCATCCCATCGAGGTGGACGAGGAGGCGTTCGACCGTCACCTCGCGCACAGCGATATCCCCGTGCTCGTCGATGTCTGGGCGCCCTGGTGCGGTCCCTGCCGCTCCATGGCGCCGATGTTCGAACGCGCGGCGCAGCAGCTCGAACCCGGGGTCCGGCTCCTGAAGCTGAACTCGGACAAGGCGCCCTCTGTCTCCTCCCGCCTCGGCATCAGCGGCATCCCGACCCTCCTGCTGATGCGCAACGGCCGGGAGATCGCGCGAACCTCCGGCGCGATGGATACCAAGAACATCGTGGCCTGGACGACGGCCGGGCTTGCCCGGCCCTGATCACTTCAAACCCAACCAAAGGAAATACGTCATGAATATCGATAAAGCAGTACTCGCTTTCGCTGGATGTGTGGTGCTTCTCAGCCTCGCGCTGGGCTGGCTGGTCACTCCCTACTGGTTCCTGCTGACGGCCTTCGCCGGGCTGAACATGCTGCAGGCGGCCTTCACCGGCTTCTGCCCGGCGGCGATGGTCTTCAAGAAGCTCGGCTTGCACGGCGGCAACGCATTTTCGTAATCGGCGTCTCCGTCCTGACCGCGATCAAAACTTTTCAGCCAGCGTCAGCCGAACTGCCAGCGGCTCGGCCGGATGAACATGACGATCGGCGACTCCGCCGATCGACTCACCCGGCAATCGCGAGGCGTAATAATATTCGATCTGGTTGGCCTTCGCGTTGAACAGGTTGAGCGCGTCGAGCTGCAGCACTACGCAACGTCACGCCCCCGCATGATAACTGCTACAACAGGCGCGCGGCCGAAGCCGTTCGAGCCCTCTTCTCTCTCGCCCGCATGCGGGCGAGAGAGAAGAAAATCACGCCGCCTTGGCCGCCGTTCCGCCCGGCAGCCCGGCGCGGGCCAGCCCGCCATAGAGCGTCTCGCCGGGCATTTCTGAGCGCAAAATCCCGCGCACCGCGATCAGCTTCTCGATATCGATGCCGGTGACAAATCCCTTGCTCTCGCAGAGAAACGCCAGGTCCTCGAACACGACATTGCCGGTGGCGCCGGGCGCGAACGGGCAGCCGCCGAGGCCGCCGAGCGAGCCGTCGAGAATCCG
>JAYSPJ010000834.1:0-11469 GCA_043722155.1 Bradyrhizobium sp. | reverse complement strand
CGCGCCCAGGTCGCCGCGCGTCTGGCCATGGTCTATCTCACCAGCCGCAAGCCGGACCGCGCGATATCGGCGCTTCGCACCACGCGGATCGCGGACCTTTCCGGCGAGCTGCGCCAGCAGCGGCTGTTGCTGGAGGCACGCGCCCAAAGCGACGTCGGGCGCCATGACCTCGCGCTCGACATCATCTCGAACATCAGCGGCCGTGAAGCGATCCGGCTGCGCTCCGACATCTACTGGGCGTCGCGGCGCTGGCGCGAGTCCTCCGAGCAGGTCGAACTGTACTACGCCGATCGCTGGCGCGACTTCAAACCCTTGAATGCGTTGGAGAAGGGCGACGTGATCCGTGCGGTGGTCGGATACGCGCTGGCCGAGGACGCGATCGGTCTGGCGCGCTTCCGCGAGAAATACGCGCCGCTGATGAGCGGCGAGGCCGATCGGGCCGCGTTCGAGACCGCTGGCAAGTCGACCGGCGCCAGCAGCGCCGAATTCGCCATGATCGCGAAGATGGCGGCCAGCGTCGACACGCTCGACGGCTTCCTGCGCGAAATGAGGATGCGTTTCCCGGACGCCACGGCCAGGGCGCCGCTGCCGCCGGAAACCGCGAAGGGCGAACCGGTCCACACCGGCTCGCTGCCGGAGATCGTCGGCCTGAAGCGGGTCGAGACCAGGCGGTAGAGCGGCGCAGCCGCCGTGACCCCCTCGACAGAGGCGCGCCGAACCGGCAACCTGCGGTCAACCAATGCCCGGAGGAAGCCGTTCCCATGAGCAAGCCCGTCAAGACCGAAGCCGAACTGATTGCGATGGCAAGGGCAGAGTTGAAGGTTCACGCCGATGGTCCGGATGGAATCGTCATCTCCGTGCTGCGCGACGGCGATAGCTGGGAATTCCGCGCTTCCGCCGACGAGGCGACGATTGCAAAACCCGGCTTTCCCGAAAGCGTCGCGATGCTGGTCCAGATCGGCGACCACCTCAGCAAGCAGTATGATGTGAAGGGGTAGGACGGCGGCCCAACGGCAGCCATCGCGCGCAGTATGGCGGCTCGAGGTGCAGCCAGTATTATTGAGCCTGTCTTTGGCATCTCGAACGGAGAGCGGCTCGCTTTGCCTCGTCCGCTTGGCAAGCGTGCCTCACCCGGAAACCGGCAACTCGGTCTCGGGGTTGAAGAAATGCAGGCGGCCGAGTTGGGCCGAAACGCGGACCTGATCGCCCCGCGCGATCGCCGTCTCCGCGGCCACGCGGGCCACGGTGACGCTGTTGCTGCCGACGCTGGTCTCGAGCAGGATCTCGGAGCCGAGCTGCTCGACGACTTCGACTCGGGCGTCGAAGCCGGAACCCGGCGCGCCTTCGCCGAGCACGAGATGTTCCGGCCGCATCCCCATGATCACCTGCCGGCCATGGCGCGGTTCGAGCGCGCGCGCATCGGCACCGCTCACCGTCAAGCGGAGGCCCGCGGTCTCGACCGTCGCCGCGCCTTCCGCGCTGCGCACGGTGACGCTGATAAAATTCATCGCCGGCGCGCCGATGAAGCCTGCCACGAATTTGTTGGCGGGCTTGCCATAGACCTGCAGCGGCGTGCCGACCTGCTGAACCCGGCCGTCGCGCATGATCACGACCCGGTCGCCGAGCGTCATGGCTTCGACCTGGTCGTGGGTCACGAACACCGACGTGGTCGGGATCGCGGCATGCAGGCGCTTGATCTCGATGCGCATCTGGGCGCGCAGCTTGGCGTCCAGATTGGACAGTGGCTCGTCGAACAGGAACACCTGCGGATTGCGCACGATGCAGCGGCCGAGCGCCACCCGCTGCTGCTGACCGCCCGAAAGCTGCTTCGGCTTGCGCGCCAGCAGTTCATGCAGGCCGAGCATGCCGGCGGCTCGGTCGATTGCGGCCTTGATCTCGGCTTCCGGGGCCTTCTGGTTGCGCAGGCCGAAGGCGAGATTGTCGTACACGCTCATGTGCTGGTAGAGCGCGTAGTTCTGGAACACCATGGCGATGTCGCGGTCGCGCGGGGGAAGGTGGTTCACCACGCGATCACCGATGCGGATATCGCCGCTGGTGATATCCTCGAGGCCGGCGATCATGCGCAGCGTGGTCGACTTGCCGCAGCCGGACGGGCCGACCAGGGCCACGAACTCCTTGTCGGCAATCTCGAGATCGACGTCCTTCACGGCGTGGAACAGCGAGCCATAATGCTTGTTGAGCTTGCTGAGTGTGATCGCTGCCATTTACCCGCCGTTTTCAACTTGATGTCTGTTTCGAAAAACAACCCGCCGCGACAGGCGCGGCGGGTTTTTGCGTATGCGACTACTGCGCGGCCTTGCTGACGATTGGCGCACCGTCGGCAAGCACCTTGGCGATGTCCTCGCGCTTGCCGGTGATAGCCTTGGTCACGGTATCGTTGAACGCCTTGTGTACGGCGGGCCATTGCGGAAAGTAATAGGCGCCGCGCACCTTGTCGGGGGAATCGAGTACCGATTCCTTCAGCAACTTCATGAAGGAATCCTCCGCCGCGATTTCCGCCCAGAAGGCCGTGTTGGGCGGCGGCGCGCCGGTCGCCTTGAACAGCTTCTTCTGGCCTTCCTTGTCGAGCATCATGGCTTCCAGCATCTCTTTGGCGAGCTTCTTGCGTTCCGGCGCGATCGACTTCGGGATCGCCCAGCCCCAGATGTCATCCCAGGCGAAGGGCCTCGCCCGGTTGGGACCGAGCGGGAAGCTCGCGGCGGCCACCTTGCCGGCGATCTTCGATTTCGCCGGATCGTTGAACGTGCCCCACCACAGCGAGTCGGCGACGGTGAACGCGGCGTCGCCGGACATGAACACGGCGTTGGCTTCGTTGCGGTCGTAGGCCGGCATGCCGCGCGGCGCGATCTTGTGGGTGTTGATCGCATCCCACCAGTATTCGACGGTCTGCTGCATGCATGGATCGGTCATGCCCGATTTCCACCCGGCCGCGGCGAGCTTTGCGTTGTCGCGCTCGTAGGGCGGCAGCAGCACGTCGCAATTGTTGCCCCACATCGACCAGAACCAGCTGAACCAGCTGTTGTTCATCGACATGCCGCCGACATAGCCGAACTTGACCTTGCCGTCCGCCTGCAGCTTCTTGCTCATGGTGACGAGCTGCTCCAGCGTCTTCGGCACTTCTTCCGGCTTGACGAGGTCGGAGCGGTAAAAGAACACGCTGAAGGTCTGGCCCATCGGCACGACCGTGTTCTGGCCGTCCTTGTTGCCGAACACGATCTTGTCCATGCTCCATTTGTCGGCGTATTTGTTGGCGGCGACATCGTCGGTCGGCTCCAGCAAATGCGCCCAGGTCTGGCCCCAGTCGTCATTGTGCCAGATGACGTCGTACTGGTCCGAGTTCGAGGTCAGCGACGCCGTCATTTTCTCGACATAGACGCCGTAGGAATTCGGCACCTTGACGATCTTGACATTGTTCTTGGCGCCCCAGGCCTCGAACATCGCGATCGAGGCGTCCTGGATCGGGCTCGGCTGGTAGCCGATCCGCAATTCCTTTACCTGGGCGGCGGCGCCGCCGGCCCCGACCATCAAGGCCGTGGTCGCCGCCAGGGCCCATTTCGCTACACGCAGCATGGCTTCTCCTCCCTCGTTTTCTCGACGTTGTTATCGCTAGATCCGCAAACCCCTGATCACATATTTTTGCCCGAACAGCGCCAGCAGGAACGCCGGCACCAGCGCCATCACGGCGGTCGCCGCCATCAGGTTCCAGCGCAATCCCATCTCGGTCACGAACTGCGCCATCACCACCGTGATCATCGGCACCCGGTTGCCGGTCAGGATCAGCGCGAACAGGAATTCGTTCCAGGTGAACAGCCAGCACAGCACCGCCAGCGCCGAGATCGCGGGCAACGCCGAGGGGATGGCGACGCGCACGAAAGCGCCCCAGCGGGTGCAGCCGTCGATCATGGCGGCGTACTCCATCGATGGATCGATGCCGTCGAAGAAACCCTTCATCAGCCACGAGAAGAAGCAGATGTGCACGGCCACATGCGGCAGCAGCAGCCCGAGATAGGTGTCGTAGATGCCCCAGCTCTGCGTCACAAAGTACAGCGGCAGCACCCAGGAGATATAGGGCACGCAGCGGAACACATAGATGGTTCCAAACCAGATCCGCGAGGCGGGTCCAGTGAACCGCGACAGCATGTAGCCGCTCGACACCGTCACCAGCAGCGAGAATATCGTCGCCAGCGTCGAAATCAGCGCGCTGTTGATGAAGGCGCCGACGATGCGGTCGTCGCTCAGCACCTCGGCGAAGCTGGCGAGCGTGAATTCGGTGCCACGATGGACGTAATAGACGCCGGACTCCGGCCGCACCGACGTCAGCATCAGCCACAGCACCGGAAAGGCGAAGGCGAAGCAGATGCCGAACAACGCCAGCGCGAACAGCGTCTTGCGGCTCCACGAGGGCAAATTGGGCAGGAAACCGGGGCGTCGCACCATCGGCATCGGATCAGGCCTTTGCGATGCGGTCGACGAGGCGATAGAGCCCGACGCCGATGACGAGTATGATCAGGCCGCCAATGATCGCGGCTGCCGAACCGCGGCCGAGATCGAGATTCAGGAAGGCGTGGACATAGGCATAGAGACTGAACAATTCGGTCGAGCGGCCCGGCCCGCCGCCGGTCAGCGTCCAGACGATGTCGAAGGTGCGGAAGGCGTCGATGGCGCGGATCACCACGCACACCACGATCACCGGGCGCAGCATCGGCAGGGTCAGAAACCGGAACACGCGCCAGGTCGTGGTGCCGTCGATCGCAGCCGCCTCGAACGGCTCCTTCGGCAGGCTCTGCAGGCCGGCGAGCAGCAGCAGCGTGAACCACGGCGTCCAAAGCCAGATGTCGGTCAACAGAATGATGCCGAAGGCGCTCCAGCGCTGCACCAGCCACGGCTGGCCCTCGAGGCCGATGCCTTCCAGCACAGCGTTGACGATGCCGAACTGGTCGTTGAAGATCCAGCGGATCATGATCGCCGCCACCACCGGCGCCACCATCAGCGGCACCAGCAGCACGGTCTGCACCAGCTTCTGGCCGCGGAACGGACGGTTGAGCAGCAATGCCAGGGCCAGGCCCGTCACCAGCGCGCCGGCGACGCTCAGGACCATGAACGCAAAGGTGTTCGGCAGCACGACATAGAGGAACGCCGGATCGGAGATCACGGCGGCGTAGTGGTCGAGGTCGACCCAGGTCTTCTTCGGATTGTAGAGCGCCCAGTCGCGAAAACTGGCATTGGCGCCGAGCGCGATCGGCACCACCTGGAACAGCAACATCAGCAGCGCCGCCGGCGCGATCAGGAGCAGCATGAAGCGCTGTTGCTCGCCGAATATTGGACGTCGCGATGCCGACAAGTCCGTCTTCCCCCGCTTGCGCACTTAAGTTGTGCACTTTAGTTATTGTCACTCTTGCGAGTTGTTATCGCTCTTGCGCTTCTGAGGTGCGCGGTCGGTGCGTGCAAGAAGGTTTCGCCTGGAGGAGTATGGGCGTGGCATCCGCTGCTAGTCAATCCGGATAGTGCCCACGCGTGCCCACGCGGAAGGCATCGTCAGGCGCGCCTCGCGCGGTGCTGGCTAATCCCAAAGCCTTCGGCCCAGCGCCGCAACAAAACGGTCGGCGTCGGCCTCGTCGTTGAAAACGTGGGGCGAGACGCGCATGCGGCCGAGCCGCGGCGCCACGTAGATGCCCACGGTGGCCAGCCCCTCGACCAGCGTCTTTGCCGTTCCGTCCTTGAAGCCGAGGCTCAGAATATGCGGCGCCCGCAAGTGACGCTGGGGCACGCCGACGCCGCGACCGCGCACGCCTTCCGCGATCCGTTCCGTCAGCATGGCGAGACGTTGCGCAATGCGCGCAGCACCCCATTCGGCAATCATTTCCATGCCGATCGCGGCCATCTCCAATGAGATGAAATGATCGCGCTCACCCATGTCGAAGCGGCTTGCATCGCCGACGTAGCTGGTATCGGCGAAATAGACCGCGTTATCGGCGCGGACGTCGCGGCGGCCGGCCGAGGTCTGCTCCAGCGGAATGCCGTCCTGATGGCGTTTGGCGACATAGAGAAAGGCCCGGCCATAGGGGCCGAGCAGCCATTTGTAGGTCGGGAAGATCACGAAGTCTGGATCGAGCTGCCTGACGTCGAGCGCCAGCACGCCCGCGCTTTGCGTCGCGTCGATCAGGAACCGCGCGCCTTGCCGCCGCAGCGCGGCGGACACTTGTTCGAGATCGATCATGCCGCCGTCGGACCAGTGCACCGACGAGATCGATGCCAGCGCAACCGGAGCCGCGCCCGGTCGTTCGATGGCGGCGAGCACCGCCGAGGTCCAGTCGCCGTCGCCGGGCTGGCGGATCGTCTCGACGGCAAAACCCTGCGCGCCGGCACGCGTCTGCCATTCCAGCACCGGCGAGGAATGATCGTTTTCCAGCACCAGCACGCGCCCGCCACGGGGTATCGTCAGGAGTTTGGCCGCCGTCGCCACCCCGTAACTGATCGAGGGGATCAGCGCGACGTCGGCGGGATCGGCGTCGATGAGCCGGGCGGCCGCGATGCGTGCGCGGTCATGCTGGCGGCCGGCAAAACCGGCGTCGAGGGTCCAGGGTTGACCCTTGCGGCCCACGGCGGTGCGCGCGGCCTCCTGGGTTTTCAGCGGCAGCGGACTGTAGGAGGCGGAGTTCAGGTAACAGATATCGCGCGGGATATCGAAGAGATCGCGTTGCGAGGCGAGCATTCCTGCCTCATCGCCCGTCATACTGGTCCGGTCCCATCGCCCAGTCCCACTGGTCGTGGCCGTGCGCGTAGTTCTGGTTGGTCGAGGCCGGATTGCGGTTGACCAGCGGCCGCAGGTACATCGGGTGGGTGGCGCTGCGCACCTCGTGCTCCACCGTGAACAGGTGCCTGCCATTCCTGAGATCGACGATGTCGCGAAAGCGGTACTGGTACGGGTTGTCTTCCTGGGAGACCAGGCCGCGATCCAGCAACCGGCGATAGGGCCCGGAAAAATTCGTGATGTACATCTGCACATGGTGGCCGTCGTAGTCCGGCAGCGCGCGGTCGGTCTCGCGGAACTGGAGGTACTGGTTCTTGCCCATCTTGGCGCGCGCCACGGTGCCGTCGCCGTTCTGTAACTCGGCAGGTATTCCCATCATCTCGGGATAGAAATCGGCGATGGCTTTCGCGGTGCCGACCGGCACGTCGAACTCGACATAGGGGATGCCGAGCGTGATGCGCCCGAAGCGCGCGGCGTCCGGCTCATGGCAGCGCACGCGGTTGCCCCACGGACATGTCGCCTCGACGTAGTCGTTGTGCTCGCTGAAGGCGAAGGCGGTGCCGGCCAGTTTTGCGGCGACGGCGGCGAGCCGGGCGAGCAGTGCCTCGCGCCCGGAGATGACGAGGCCGGTATGGCCGCGCAACACCTGCGGCGCGCCGCTCGGCAGGTGAAACTGGCTGCGGCCGACGTTGATCCACATGTTGGTGTCGGACACCATCAGGTAGGGATCGCGGGTCAGCCCGAGCCCGGTGACATAGAACAACGTCGCCAGCCGCTGGTCGGGCACCTGGACGTTGACATGTTCGAGATGGATCGAGTTGCCGAGATCCTCGGCGGCGCGGTCGAATGGCGCTTGCATGAATGCGGGCTCCCCAGGGCGTTTCCGTCCATCATAGGGGACGGCGACGTCCTTATCCAACCATTCGGCGGGAAAAAATCTCGGGAGTCGACCCAGAATGCCGTCGTTGGTGTTGACCAGCGCGCCGATGGTGCCGCGATCGATCACGCCGACGCTGAGTTTTGCGGAGAAGATCGTCAGCGGCAATCCCGCCATCGGCTTCTTCCTGAGCCGCGACGTCGGCATTCGCGTCCTCATGGTGCTGATGGCGACGGTCCGCGGCGCGACGCCTGCCCGCACCACGTCTGGTTTCTACATGACGGCGGCTGCACGCGCCGGGGTCTCACGGACGCATGTGCGCAACCTGATGCACGCGGCGGCGGAGCTGGGCCTGGTCGCGCTGCCGACGCCATCGCGGCGCTTCGTGGAAGTGCTTCCGCCGCTGCAGGAGGCCGTGACGCAATGGATCGCCGACAGCCTGTCGGGGGTTGATCTCGTGTGCCGTCTCGCCCAGGTGGAACTCGCCGGTCGCGACGGCCGATCCTGAATCGCGTCCTCCGGCGAACGGACGGGGATTCTCGCTACAATCGAAGCGGTATCAGCGTTAAACTATTGTGTTATTGAGGTTATTTTGCCAGCAGCCCGAGCGCGGCGGGCGAGAGCCAACCGAGCCGCCCCTACTGTGCATGGGGTTGTTTTCGAGATTTTGTGTTTGGGCTCGCTCCAACACATCATAGGCGTGCCGTTCTACCCCCCGTAGCTCTGCACCAGGCTGCCTGCCACCAGCGACCAGCCGTCGACCAGCACGAAGAAGATCAGCTTGAACGGCAGCGACACCACCACCGGCGGCAGCATCATCATGCCCATCGACATCAGCACCGAGGCGACCACGAGGTCGATGATCAGGAACGGCAGGAACAGGAGGAAGCCGATCTCGAAGGCGCGCTTCAGTTCGGAAATCATGAAGGCCGGCACCAGGATCCGCAGCGAGAGGTCGTCGGGCGTCGCCGGCGGCGGCTCGCGCGACAGGTCGATGAACAGTTTCAGGTCCTTTTCGCGCACGTTCTTCTGCATGAAGCCGCGCAGCGGCACCGACGCCTTCTGCAGCGCTTCCTCGACGCCGATCTGGTTGGCGATCAGTGGCTTGATGCCGTCGTCATAGGATTTCTGCAGCACCGGACCCATCACGAATGCGGTCAGAAACATCGCCAGCGCAATGATGACCGAATTCGGCGGCGCGGTCGCGGTGCCCAGCGCGGTACGCAGCAGCGACAATACCACCACGATCCGGGTGAATGACGTCATCATGATCAGGATCGACGGTGCGACTGACAGTATCGTCAACAGCGCGATCATCTGGATCGCGCGCTCGGTGACGCCGCCACCACCCCCGCCGAGATTGATGCTGATGTCTTGCGCGAAAGCCGGATCGACCAGCGATCCGGCGGCTATCAGTGTGGCAAGAAATAAAACAACTCTACGCGGGGAGGCCGCCGGCCTCACGAAGGGGTCTTTGGACGACCCAGCAAGGACGCCATCTCGTCTTCGAGATTCTCAAAGCCGCTCTTCGAGGGCGCCGGCGGCGCCATCGGCTCGTTACGCGGTGCGCCGCGGCCTTGCGGCGGTTCGGGCGCGACCGGGGGCGCCACCGTTTCACCGGCCGGCCGGCGCAGGGCCGCCTCCAGCCGTTGTGCCATCTCGGCGAGATTCTGGTCGGCGCTGGACTGGGCCGGGGGAGGCGGCGGCGGAGCCGGAGGCGGTGGTGCGGCGGCCCGTTCGGGCGCGCGCGGCGGCGCCTTCGGCGGTTCGGGACGCGGCGGACGCGGCATCATCGGCTCGCTTCGCGAGGTGACTCGCGACGGCATCGGTTCCGGCCGCAGCTCGGGGCGGGGCTCGGGCCGGCCGGCCATCGGTTCCGGCGCGAAACCGGCCAGAGGATCGGCGCGATCGATGCGTTCTGCCCGCTCGGGGCGCCGTTCCGGCATCGGCGGCGGTGCCGGGCGGCGCACTTCGTCGGCAAAAGAGGGACGAACCGGCCGCGGCGGCGGCTCGGGCATTTGCGGCTCGACGTGGTCGAACATATCGGTCCGGGCGCCTTCGACGTCGCTCCAGCCGGTGTCGGGCAGCGGCGCGATCCGGGGCGGCGGCTCGGTGCCGCCGACAGCGGGGCGTTGCGGCATCGGCTCCCGTCCGGGCATGGCACGCACGATATTGGCTTCCACGACGATGTCGGTCGGGCCGCCGATCATCAAGAGATGCTCGATGTTGTCGCGCCGCACCAGCACCAGGCGCCTGCGGCCGTCGACCGCGGCGGCGTCGATCACCGCCAGCCGCGGCATCCGTCCGCGATTGGTATTGGCGCCGAGGCGGTTGGTGGCGAATCGGCGAACCAGCCAAGCGGCGAGGCCGATCAGGGCCAGCACCGCCACGAATGCGAAGAAGAATGTAAGTGGTCCCTGCATAGTTCAGTCCCCGGCCGATAAAGCCTTCTTCGAATTCCGGTTTCGGCGAATGCGGACCGGGAACGATCCGTCAGACGGCGAACACAGCCTGAAGATCCGCCTTACTTCTTAATTTCCCACGGCAAGAAGTGCCGCCCACGCATCTTAATAAACCAAGAATCGCTTGAGCCAAAACGACTTCTGAGCGCCCTGATCCCATCGACCGGATTGGGTTAACGCAGCTTTCGTGGCAAAAATGCGCTCACATTGCAGCCGGAAGCGCCATCGGCGCCCGGCCATGGCCGGTTGTCCACGGTTACATCAGGCGATTTTAACCCGTTGTTAACCATACACACGGCAAATTCTGCCTACCTCAGCGGCGCCGTGCCCCGGAGGCAATGGGGCGGATCCGATGGCTATCAACGATCTTCCGGTCTTGTCGGCGCTGCGCACCAAGATGCAATGGCATCAGGAGCGCCAGCGCGTGCTCGCCGAAAATATCTCAAATTCCGACACGCCGAACTTCAAACCGCGCGATCTGGTCGAGCCGAAGTTCGATTCCAGCGGCGCCAGCCCCGCGGCGATGGGATCGCTGGCGATGATGCGCACCAGCGCCAGTCACATCGCCCCCGCGGGCGGCGGACAAACTTTCGCGCAAGGCAAGAACGGTTTCCATACCAGGCCCACCGGCAACGCCGTCAATCTCGAAGACCAGATGCTCAAGGTCTCCGCCAACCAGATGGACTACGCGGCGGCCAGCTCGCTCTACAGCCGCAGTCTGGGACTTCTGAAAACCGCCATCGGCAAGCGCTGACCTTAAGGAAACGCGATCATGGCAAACGACGGAAATGATTTCGCCCGCTCGATGAGCATCGCGACCTCCGGCCTGCGTGCGCAGGCGGGCCGGATGCGGGTGCTCTCGGAAAATATAGCCAACGCGGATTCCACCGGGCAGTCCGCCGGCAGCGATCCCTATCGCCGCAAGATACCGACGTTTTCCTCGGAACTCGATCGCACGCTGGATGCCAGGGTCGTGATGCTCGGCAGGGTCAAGCCCGACGCATCGGCGTTCCGGGTCAGGTACGAGCCCTCCAATCCGGCGGCGGACGCGGCCGGCAACGTCAAATATCCCAACGTCAATTCGGTGATCGAAATGACCGACATGCGCGAAGCGCAGCGATCCTACGAGGCGAACCTCAACATCATCAGCGCGACGCGCCGGATGATTCAACGAACGCTCGACATCCTCAAGGCCTGAACAGGAAACCCCAAGCCATGGCTTCACCCACAGTCGCTGCAAATGCCTATGCCGCACTTGCCCGCATGACCAGCCCCGCCGGCGCCGGCAAGGGCGCCGAAGCCGGTGGCGGTCAATCCTTTGGCGCGGTGCTCAAGGAGGCGCTCGGCAGCGTGATGGA
>JAYSPJ010000833.1:0-3819 GCA_043722155.1 Bradyrhizobium sp. | reverse complement strand
GGCGTGGGCATCATCTTCGGCAACTATCTCGCCGCTGCGGTGCGCAATCCCTCGGCAGCCCAGGGCCAGTTCGGCAACCTGATTTTCGGCTTCGCCGTGACCGAAGCGCTCGGCATCTTCTCGCTGCTGATCGCGCTGTTGCTGCTGTTCGCTCTCTGATCCCAACCGATCTGGCCGGTGAGGTCCCGTTCCGGGACCTCGATCGTCCGACGAGGAGAAGCCCGTGGCTACGACGGCTCATACCGCGGCAGATGGCGGCCACAAGGCCCCGTTTCCGCCGTTCCAGAAAGACACCTTTGCCTCGCAACTGGTGTCACTGCTGGTCGCGTTCGTTGCGCTCTACCTGATCGTCTCGCGTATCGCCTTGCCGCGCGTCGGCAAGACGATCGACGACCGTCAGGCCGCGATCGAGGGCGATCTGGCCGCGGCGCAGAAGCTGAAGGACGAGTCCGACAACGCCCTGAAAGCCTATGAGAGCGAACTGGCCGCGGCCCGTTCGCGCGCGCAGGCGATCGGCGCCGAGACCCGCGAAAAGCTGAACGCGGCATCGGAAGCCGAGCGCAAGACGCTGGAAGACCGGCTGTCGGTCAAGCTCGCCGAGGCCGAAAAAACCATCGCGTCGACGCGCGAGACCGCGATGAGCAACGTCCGCGGCATCGCCGCCGAAGCCGCCTCCGCGATCGTGCAGCGGCTGACCGGCGTGGTGCCCGACGGCAAGGCCGTGAGTTCGGCCGTTGACGCGTCGCTGAAGGGATAACTCTGATGTTCGCCCAACCGGAATTCTGGGTTGCCGTCGCCTTCGTCCTCCTGATGGCCGTTTTCGGCTATTTCGGCATCCATCGCACCGTGCTGAAGGCGCTCGATAATCGCGCCGACCGCATCAAGGCCGAACTCGACGAAGCCCGCCGGCTCAAGGACGAGGCCGCCAAGCTGCTGGCCGAATACAAGGCCCGCCACGCCAAGGCGGAAGCCGAGGCGCAGGACATCATCGCTTCCGCCAAGGCCGAAGCCGAGCGTATCGCCTCCGAAGCCAAGACCAAGCTGGAAGATTTTGTCGCCCGGCGCACCAAGACCGCCGAGGGCAAGATCGCGCTCGCCGAAGCCCAGGCGCTCGCCGACGTTCGCGCGGCGGCGGCCAACGCCGCGGTGATGGCGGCTTCCACCATCCTGTCGCAATCGGTGAACGGCTCGGTCGCGGACGACCTTTTGGCCAAGGGCATCGCCGAAGTCAAAGCAAAGCTGAACTGACGAACTTCCACCAAACAAAAAGCCGGTGCGAGATGATCGCGCCGGCTTTTTTTGCTTGATGGCGAACGCCTCTCACCCACCCCTGGAGAGGGAGTGTGAAGACCGGCCTACTTCTTCTTCGCCTTCGGCTTCGGTTCCGGCTTCAGCGCCTGCGGATCGAAGCCGATGTAGAAGATGTAGGAATCACCGACCGCTCCCGGCGGCGCCGGATAGGCCAGATCTTCGGCAACCAGCGCGAACGGCACACTTCCGTCCTCGGACATCGACACCGAGGTCCGGTAGGCTTTGGTAGCGATGGTCTTTTCCTGAACGCCGGACTGAACCACCGCCACCCGAATCGGGATGTCGACACTCGACGGCGCGCCCGCGGGGCCGGCGATGACACGACCCTGGATGCCGATCCGCGCGGTGATCTCGCCGCCGTTATAGCTGCAATCGCGCGCGGTGCGGGTGATCGTGACCTGGAAGCGCAGGTCGTTGCCGACCGGCTGCTTGCCGGGGGCTGCCACCTGATAGGTAGAGGCTCCGGCGCGAATGCTGACCGGGGGACAAGACAGGTCGCTCGGGGCTTCCGCTGCCCCGGGTGGGGCACCCGGAGCCGGGGCCTCCTCCGACTTGCCGCCGAACAGGCCCTTGAAGCGATCGGTGATCGACTGCGACGATGCCGGCGAAGCCAGCATGCCGCAGCCCATTGCCAACGAAATCGCGGCCAATAGCGCGATCCGGCGAGACCTGCCCGGCCGGGCGGCCGTTCTGATCACAGGTTTATCCTCCATGCGACGTCCCTGGCATCTTCCGTGTTCCGACCATCGTCCCCGGCCGCCTTATAGCAGGGCAATGGCGGCGAACCAAAGGCGCCCGAAACGCCCATAAAACCGGATTAGCCGCGAAAATCCTCGTGCAGCAGCCCGAACAGGAGGTGGTCCTGCCAGACGCCGTTGATGCAGAGATAGCGCCGCGCCAGACCCTCGCGGGCGAAGCCGCATTTCTCCAGCACGCGGATCGACGGCGCATTGGAGGGAATGCAGGCGGCCTCGATGCGGTGAAGATTGAGTTCGCCGAACAGCGACGGCAGCAGCACCCGCAGCGCCGTCGTCATATAGCCGCGATGCGCATGGGGCTGCCCGACCCAGTACCCGATGGTGCCGGCCTGCACGATGCCGCGGCGGACATTCGCCAGCGTTATGCCGCCGATCATGGCGCCATCGGACTCCCGGAACACGATGAAGGGATAGGATCGGTCGGCGGCAATGTCTTCGGCATAGCGGCGCAACCGCCGCCGGAAGCCCGAACGGGTCAGGTCGTCGGACGGCCAGATCGGCTCCCATGGCGTCAGATAGGGCCGGCTCGATTCGCGCAGCTGCGCCCATGGCGGGAAATCGGACATTTGCGGCGCGCGCAGCAACAGGCCGTAGCCGCGCGGGGCGAGCGCTGCCGGGCCGCTGGATGGCAAACGAAACAGGGCCATACCTGAAACTCTCCCCCGCCCAAACCTAGTGCAGCAGCGTCCTCGCCTTCGACCGGGTCAATCCTTCCGCGAAAGCCACCGCCGTGTCCAGACCCCTGCCGCTGCCGAGCGCCACCACGGCCGGGCGGCTGCGCGACAGCAGGGCGCGGGCGGCGTTGCGCGTCGATTCCACGCTGACCGCGTCGATCCGGGTTACCAGCTCTTCCACCGTCAGCGGCCGCCCATAGGCCAGCACATGACGCGCCAGCTGTTCGGCGCGCGACGAGCAGCTTTCCAGCGCCATCAGCAGCCCCGCCTTCATCTGCGCCTTGGCCCGCGCCACCTCGGCTTCGGTCAGCGTCTCGACCGCGTCGTTGATGACGTCGACGATCACCTCCATCATTTCGGGCGCGTCGCCCGGGTCGGTCCCGGTGTAGAGCCCGAAAAATCCGGTGTCGCTGTAGGGCGCATGGAAGGTGTAGATCGAGTAGCACAGCCCGCGCTTTTCCCGCACTTCCTGGAACAGCCGCGACGACATCCCACCGCCGAGCGTGTTGGTGAAGACCTGCAGGGAGAACAGCGACAGGTCGGATTGCGGCACCCCCTCCAGCGCCAGCGTCAGATGCGCCTGCTCGAGATCGCGATGCACCACGCGGGAGCCGCCCTTGCCGAACATCGCGGCCTGCGGCTTCGGCGCCTGCGGCCCGTCGAAGCTGGCGAACCGATGCTCCACCTCTTCCACGACCCGCTTGTGATCGACCGCGCCGGCCGCCGCCACCACCATGTCGGGACCGCGGTAATGCGTCGACAGATAGCCTTGCAGCGTATCGCGGTTGAACCCCTTGAGGGTCTTGGCCGTCCCCAGCAGCGAGCGTCCCATCGGCTGATCCGGGAAACACAGCTCGTTGAGGTGTTCGAACACCACGTCGTCCGGCGTATCCTGGGCCGCGCCGATCTCCTGCACGATGACGCTCTTCTCGCGCTCCAGCTCGTCCGGCACGAAGGACGGATTGGCCAGGATGTCACTGAGCACGTCGAGCGCCAGCGGCACGTCGGCCTTCATCACCCTTGCATAGTAAGCCGTGGTTTCGGTCGAGGTGCCGGCGTTGAGATCGCCGCCGACC
>JAYSPJ010000832.1:0-13831 GCA_043722155.1 Bradyrhizobium sp. | reverse complement strand
GACATCCAGAAGGGAAGGGTGATCGGGTAGTGAGGGAAGGGAGGCCATTCGCAACAAACTCCATCGGTCGGTCTCACGGGAGTGTTCGGCAACGAGGCTTGCGGTCGCACATTTCTCTCAATTCGGTGATCGAGTTATGGTTTGTTCGCCCAAGTGAAATTCGATCGCGCTCGCTTGAAACTCGAGCGCGTCGGCGGCAGCCAACAGAATTTCGCCTGGAGTTTGCAGTGATTGATCCGAAAATGGCGGTCGCCCGGAACAGGAGGCTGCGCTACGTGTCGGTTTGCGCAATATGGAGGCGTAAAGACGTAATGTTTCGGGCCTCGGTACGCTCATTCCCTCGATCCTTTCGGTCCGCGTCATGGCACCTCGCTCAGGGCAGCCAAGACAGCGCCTTGACTAAAAGGCGCGTCATCGGATGAGCAAGTAGTGGCCTGGAGAATTCAGCAGCAGCCATCTTGTTTAGCTCGCCCCAGGTGGGGTAGGGCGCCATCATCTGAGCGATACTCCGCAAGTTCAGTTTCTGTTCGATGGCGACAATCCATAGATGGGCAAGCTCTCCTGCGTGAGCGCCGAGAATGGACGCGCCGAGGATGTGCCCGCGGCTGTGAGCGACGAGTTTAACGGTGCCCGCCTTTCCGCCCTCGGTTTGAGCCCGATCGCTCGCCGAGAATGGGACCCTTACGACTCGCAACTTCTCGCCGTGTTCCTTGCGCGCGGCTTCTTCGGTCATTCCAATCTGCGCAAGTTCGGGGTCGGTGTAAGTCACCCAGGGCAGGGATCGGTAGTCTAGCTTGGCTGGAACCCTGAAGAGCGCGTTTCGGATCACGATACCGGCGTGGTAAGAACAGACATGCGTGAAGCGGGGCCCATCGACGACGTCGCCGGCGGCGTAGATGCCGGGCGTCGACGTCTTCAGGTGCCGGTCGACGACAATTCCCTTCTTATCGAACCTGATGCCTGCAGCTTCCAGACCAAGGTCCGCGGTTCTCGCCGAACGGCCCGCGGCGACCAGCAGGTGAGAGCCGCGCAGCTGCGTGGTGTGACCGGCCTCCTCAATCGCAAGCCTGATGCCTTGGCCATCCGGCGCGACCGCCGTAACGTTCGCTCGCTCGCGAATGACCACGCCTTCGTCAACCAAATGCTGGAGGAGGCGACGGGCGAGTTCCTGGTCATCCTTTGGCATCGCCTTCTCGCGTTCGACGATCGTAACCTCGGCGCCCAACCGTCGATAGGCTTGCCCTATCTCGACGCCGATCGGCCCGCCGCCCAGGATGATTAGGTGCTCGGGCAGAACGTCGTTGTCGAAGATGGTTTCGTTGGTGAAGTAGCGGACCTGGTCCAGGCCGGGAATCGGCGGCATCACCGGTGCAGATCCCGTAGCGATGACGGTACGATGCGCCCGGATCGATCGGTCTCCTACGACGATCTCTCGCGGACCGGCAAACCTCGCGTCACCCTGGATCACGGTAACGCCGAGCTTCTCAAATCGCTCAACCGAATCGTGCGGTGCGATCGCGTCAATGACCGAGCGTATGTGCGCGTGGACGCGCTTGAAATCGACCACTGGCACAGCGTCGATTCCGAATAGATGAGCATTGCGCACGGTATGAGCGACCTTCGATGCGGCCAGGAGGGCCTTCGACGGGACACACCCGAAATTGAGACACTCGCCGCCCATGTGAGCGCGCTCGACGAGAACAACTTTCGCTCCGAGCTGGGCGGCGACGGCGGCGATTGAAAGTCCCGCGGCGCCTGCGCCGATCACACAAAGGTCCGTCTTCAGGTCGAGACTCATGCGAGGTGTTTCTTTTGCCACAGTTTGCGGAAGCCAATGAATTGAGCCCTGCTAGGGTTGACGATCACTAGCCGGATTTCAGGCTGTCGAGCGCGATTTCTTTCTGTTCGCCCGAGTAACCTTCCGTGATCGACGAGCGAAACAGTCGCGATGGTACCTGTGGAGGCCGTTCCGCGGGGCGGCGGGCGTCCGCAGGACGATCACGGAGAGATAACGTGTCGGCGATCAAACAGGCATGTCATTTCGCGTTGACTGACGGTGTCCCGATTCGCTCTCTCTATGTCGCGTTCATCGTGGGCACGGTGCTGAATATCATCAATCAGGGCGATGCCTTATTGGTCGTGGGGTCGATAAATTGGGTCAAGATAGTGCTGACATATATCGTGCCGTATTGCGTTTGCACCTACGGAGCGGTTTCGTTCCGGATGAGGCTGCGTGCCGACGTCGTGAAATAGAATGCCGTCAGACTTGTTCGCCAAACCGAGCGCGTTTCTGGAGCCCGATTGCCCCCATCGAACGCAATGACGGCTGGCAGGCGTCTGGTAGCCCCCCGTGTCCGACGCAATCATGCAAGCGTTCCACGGATCGGATAATTTCGTTCCTGAACAAATTTGAGGCCCATAAGTACCGAATTCAGTTCCGGTCGTGCAAACGGGGCATTGGAAATATCGATAATCTGGAGTCTCCCCTCCGGATTGGTGATGAATAGCGCTGGCTCGGGAAACGGCCTGTCGGTCTCCTGCGGTGACCGAGGCTCCGAGATGTAGAGACCGAGCGTACGCATCTGGACCAGCGACAGATCGTAGCCGACGGGGAAGCGCCATTTTTCGTCCCCAGCTTCGGCCTCTGCCTTCTCCTTTGGATCCGCCGATACCACGGCCACCTCCGTGCCCGCCTCCATGAACCGGTCAAGAAGTCCATCGAGCGTCTTCAGATAAGTGCGGCAAATCGGGCAGTGCTTGCCGCGGTAGACGACCACCATCTTCCAAGCTCCCGAGCCGCCGATCCGCAACTCGCCGCCTCCTACCTTGGGCAGCGAGATCGTCGGAAGGATGGAGCCGGCTTGCAATTTCAGAGGTGACATTCGCATTCTCCTAGTTTCGACAAAATTCGTCTATTTCCATAACGGTGTGCCGGCTTGCATCGCGCCGTGGTTGGATTTCGGCCGCAAACGCTTGAATTGCGGTACAGAATGATTGTCGTTGCACCCTAGATGCAAAGCCGCCGGGGGGATGCTTGTTCAGAGATCAGTTCGTCAAAGTGTCCGCGAAGGTTACGCAGCTAATGCAAATAGTATTTTCGGGGTGTATGTGCTCGGGGGCAAGGTTATGCGCAGCAGCTCCGAGAAGTGCCTGCAAGGCGCGCCTCCTGTATCGGAGGACATGGATGATCTCCAAATGAGCAAAACACGCAGCAGTCGCCTAGCTTGGGCTTGAGGCGAACCCCACATCCGGTGCAGTCATAAAAGAACTGGCATGCATTTGTTGGCATCGTTTCGAGTTTTCCAGTCCCGCAATAGGGACACGTAATAAGAGCGTCAAATGTCATTTTCGTCCTCCAAGCCGGAGTGGGACAATGGCGCAATTTCAAACCGTCTGCACCGACGTTGTGACTCTCGGGTCGCTGGCCTCAATCGGCATCCGTGCCCCGCGCCATTCGAAGAAACCGCCAAGCAGGCGTCTTGCATTTCGGCCCGCCGGGCGCAGGATCTCCATGGCCTCATAGGCAAAGACGCAATAGGGCCCGCGACAATACGCGACGATCTCCAGATCATTTGGAATACCGGCGAGGCTCTCGGCAAGACGATCGACCGGAATATTGACCGCACCGGGAATGTGTCCGGCGACGAACTCCAGTTCCGGGCGGACGTCGAGAAGCAGTGTGGATCCCGTTCGCAGCCGGTGGACCAGTTCGTCCCGCGTAACCGGCGTTACCGGGTCGCGGCTCTGGTAGAGCCTCGCGAGCGAGATTTCCGCCTCGGCCGAATGTTTCTCGGTAAACGATCGCAGCGAGCGGAACAACTCGATGACCTGATCGTCGGCGAGGGCGTAGTACATTTGCTTGCCGTGGCGCGCGCTTGTGAGAATGCCTGCACGGTGAAGTTGACGGAGATGTTGCGAGGCGTTCGACACAGAAAGACACGTCGCGGCGGCGATGGATTCGACGTTTCTCGGGCCCTGCGCGAGGAGATCCAGCATCTCGACCCTGCTCGGATGCGACAATGCGCCAGCCATGCTCGCCATATAGGCAAACATAACCCGCTTGGGGTGTATCTCGGTCAACTCTCTCACCTTCTATCTAGGATCGGCTTTAAAGCGCAGGCTCTATCTAGGATTATGATTCCATCATTCAATATATAAAACGAATGATTGATATAGCTCAATGCGACTCGAAACCGTGATGGTTACCCTTCCTGAAAATCGCTTGGAAATCAAAGGGGCTTAGCGTCATGGCACTTGCTCGAATGCGGGGTTCCAGTGGTCCGATTCGACGAGCGGCCGCGATGGTATCGATTGGGTTCACGGCATGGTTGGCTGCTGGCTCACAAACTTTGGCGCAACAGACCCCCCCGCCAGCCGCTGCGGCCTTTGCCCCGCTCCCCGACGCACCAAAAGTGGATGAGGCCCGCGCGAAGCTTGGATTATTGCTGTTCTTCGACAATCGGCTGTCTGGCGACACAGGCAATGCTTGCTCGACCTGCCACGACCCGGCGAAAGGCTGGGGTGACGGCAAGCCGCTATCGACGGGATACACGGGGGTTGAACATTTCCGCAACGCCCCGGGCCTCTTCAATGTTGCTTCGCGTAAACGGCTGACCTGGGATGGTCGTCTCGACGGTTCCGATCTGCCGACGACAGTGCGCGATATGCTCACTGAAGCGCACACGATGAACGCCGACACTCGCATCGTGCAAGAGCGGCTGAAGCAGGCTCCGGAATATGCCCAGGCATTCAAGGATAGCTTTGGCGGCGATCCCTATGGCGGCAGCATTTACGGGGCCATTGGCGAATATCTCAAGACCATCCGCACCAAGGATGCGCCGTTCGACAAGTTCCTGCGCGGCGATCAGGCGGCTTTGACCGATCAGCAGAAGACCGGCATGGATTTATTCAAGGGCAAAGCCGGCTGTATTGCTTGCCACAACGGCCCACTGATGTCCGACGGCAAGGCGCACGCTTTGGGCGTGCCCGAGCATCCCGACATGGCGGCAAACGCCCTGCGCCAGATCACCATGTTACGGCATTATGCCAGCATGGGGGTGCCCGATTTCATGAATCGCCGCACCGACATCGGCACTTATTCCGTCTCCAAAGATGACAAGGATACAGGCAAGTTCCAAACGCCATCGCTGTGGGACGTCGGGCGGACCGCTCCGTACATGCACAACGGCGTTCTCAACAGCCTCGCCGAGGTTCTCGAATTCTACGACAAGGGCGGCGGGCCGCCGAGCCAAATGGCCGAGCTGAAGCCACTGGGCCTCACGGTGGGCGAAAAAGCAGCGATCGTCGCCTTTCTCGAAAGCTTTTCCGGAGCTGAGCCGAGCGTGACGGTGCCCAAGCTGCCGGACTATGCAATTCGCGAAGTTGGCAAGAATTGAGGCGAGACAGATGAAATACTCACTCTCCGTCGCCATTCTCTCCGTCGTCGCAGCCGCGATCTCGTGTCCGGTGTTGGCTCAAGGAACATCAAAACCGCCGGCGCTTGCGGCGCTGCCGCCGGTCGCTGCCCCGCCCGACAATCTGACGACGCCAGCGAAAGTCGAGCTCGGCAAACTTCTTTTTTGGGACGGTCGACTTTCAGGCAACGGCCAGATGGCGTGCGTAGCCTGCCATCAACCTGATCTCGGCTGGGGAACGGGTTCGGCGATCTCGCTAGGTTACCCCGGAACGGTGCATTGGCGGAATTCGCAGACAATTCTCAACAGCGCCTATTACAACAAGCTGTTTTGGGATGGTGCGGCGACGGGTCTCGAAGCGCAGGCTCCTGCTGCAGCGGGTGGCGCGGTCGCGGGCAATGGCGATGACGCAATGATGGAGATGCGTCTTGCGTTCGTCCCCGAATATCGCAAGACCTTCAAGGAAGTGTTCGGCACCGACTGGCCTTTGCTCAACGACGCGTGGAAGGCGATCGCCGCATTCCAGCGAACCATTGTCTCCGATCCCAGGAAGGTCCCGTTCGATCGCTGGATCATGGGTGAAAAATCTGCGCTGACACCCGATCAGATCAAGGGATACGAACTATTCAACGGCAAAGCGAACTGTATCGCCTGCCATAACGGCCCGCTTGCCTCCGATCAGAAATACTATCGCGCGGGCGTGCCGACGTCGCCCGACTTTGCGACGAGCGATGTCCAGCAGATTACGTTCCGGTGGGAAGTCTATCAGAAGGGTGTCCCTGAAAAGATCTATCGAGCGGCGAGGGACGATCACGGCCTCTACTACGTGACGCTGCGCCCGGACGACATTGGCAAATGGCGCACCCCGTCGCTGCGCGAGCTCAAATACACGGGGCCTTATATGCACAACGGCGTCTTCGAGACGCTTGAACAAGTCGTCGACTTTTACGATCGGGGTGGCGGAGAGGGCTCGGTCCTTAAGCCGCTCGGCCTGGCCGCCGACGAGAAGAAGGCGCTTGTCGCCTTCCTCGGCAGTCTGTCGATGGATCAACCTCTCATCATTCCCGACCCCAAACTTCCTGAGACCAAGCCGCTCTGGACGGAGAAGTGACATGACCCATGCGACGCACAAGGCCGTGCCGGGCGGCTTATGCCTGAGCCGACGTCAGCTCCTGGTATTTGGCGGCGCCTCGGTTTCGGTCATCGCGGCCTTCGGCACAGAGGACCTCGTCGCCAAGGAAAGAGTTCAACTGGTCGGCTCGAAATACAAGCCAAAGCGTATTGCCAGGCTTGCTGATATTCAGTCGAAGAAGCCGTTGGAGTTCGCTTATCCGACGCCTGACGTCATGAATGTACTGGTCAAGCTGAACGAGATCGCGGGCGGTGGCATCGGTAAGGACAAGGACATCGTCGCCTTCAATACCGTCTGCCCGCATATGGGCGGTCCGGTCGGCGCCGAGAGCTATAAGCCGCAGCACAATGTGCTCGGACCTTGCCCGCTGCACCTGTCGACATTCGACCTGACCAAGCACGGCATGATCGTCGCCGGCCACGCGACTGAAAGTTTGCCGCAGATCATGCTGGAAATTCGCAAGGACGAGGTCTGGGCCGTCGGGGTGATGGGCCTCGTCTACGGTTACGCCGCAAACCCGATCGGCTGAGGGAGCAATCTTTATGACCGCTAACACCCCAATCAACCTCGGCTCCGTCCCGCTCCCTCCGAAGAACGCGGACCGGTTTACCACCGCCTGCGCCTACTGCACCGTCGGTTGCGGTTACAAAGTTTATCGGTGGCCAGTGGGCAAGGATGGCGGCGCCAAGTCCGCCGACAATGCGATCGGGCAGGACTTCCCTAACGCGGGCGCAATGTCGCCATGGGTGAGCACAAGTCAGCATTCGCTTGGCATGCACCAGGGCAAGCCGCACCACTTCGTGGTGATTCCCGACTTTGAGGCGGATGTCGTCAATGTCGGTGGCAATCATTCCATCCGCGGTGGCACGCTGGCGCAGAAGATTTACAGCCCCGACCGGGCGACGCGCGAGCGCCTGCACTATCCGCAAGTGCGCGTGAACGGGAAGCTCGAGCGGGTGTCTTGGGAGTTCGCGACGGACGTCATGGCTGCCGTGTCGAAGCATGTACTCGACAAGCACGGTGTCCATGCCTGGGGAATGAAGACTTATTCCTATGAGTTTTTTGAGAACACTTACGCTATCAACAAACTCGTCAACGTTTCGGTCGGCACGCCGGTCTACGCGCCACACGACAAGCCGCAGGACGCAGAAGACGCAGCAGGGCTGGATGATACCGGGCTAAACTCCTTCGCCGCGTCGCTCGAAGACTGGGGCGAATGCGAAGTCGCATTCCTGTCGGGTGTCGATCCCTACGAAACAAAAACAGTCCTCTTCACCCAATGGCTAATGCAGGGGCCGGCCAAGCGGCTGATCTTCGTCACTCCCCACAAAACCACCGGCGTTGCCTGGGGAGAGCAGAACGGCGGCCTCTGGCTGCCGATCATTCCGGGTACCGACACGGTGCTGCATTTGGCGCTGGCGCGCATCATCATCGAGAACGGTTGGCAGGATCAGGCGTTCATCGACCAGTGGATTGCCAATAAATGGGATGTCGATTCCGGTTATGGCCGCGGCACGCGCAATACGCGCGTTCAATGGCGCACGACATTCGGCGGCACGATCCAATCGGATTGGGCCGACTACCAGAAATTCGTTATGGCCGAGGAAGTGGCGAAACTCGAAAATGCTGCGAAAATAACCGGGCTGTCGCCGGAATCCATCCGGCAGGCGGCTGAGATGATCGCTAAACCGAAGGCGGACGGAACGCGGCCGAAGACCTCCTTCATGCTGGAGAAGGGAAACTACTGGTCGAACAATTACATGAACACTGCCTCACTCGGGGCGGTCGGCCTCATCTGTGGCGCCGGCAACCGGCCAGGTCAGGTTATTTCCCGCGGCGGCGGGCATCAACGCGGTGGCATGGGCGCCGGTTCCGGCCGCTGGTGGCTCTCGCCGGAGAAGTATCCTGGTCGCCGGAAAAAGCCGCTCAACGTCGACCGGTGGGTGATGGACGGCAGCGTCCGCTTCTTCTGGACGATCGGTCTCACCTGGTTCGCCGCCATGATGGCAAGCGACGAGCTGGCAGGAGGCGTCCGCGCCCTGACCTCGGGACACGCCATTCAGCCGACCCGGCTCGACAAGGCCCATATTATCGAAACCTTGATCAAGCGCTCGGAAGCTGGCGGCATGGTATTGGTCGATTCCGACCTTTATCCCGTCGCACCACTCAACACTACTTTCGCCGATATTGTGCTTCCTGCCTCGGGTTGGGGCGAGGACGATCTCACGCGCTGCAATTCAGAGCGGCGGTTGCGGCTCTACGCGAAGTTCAGCGATGCGCCGGGTGAGGCCATGCCCGACTGGTGGGCCATTGCGACCTTCGCCAGAAAAATGGGCTTCGAAGGATATGACTGGAAGGATTCGAACGCGATTTTTGAGGAGGCAGGCCGGTTTTCGCGTGGCGGCGTTCTTGAATATTATGCCCTCGTCGCCGACGCCAAGCGGCGCGGCGTTCGAGCCCACGAAGCGCTTCGTGGCTATGGCACGACCGGCATCCAGACGCCTATCAGGGTCAAGGACGGCAAATTGATCGGAACCAAGCGGCTGCACGATCCCGCCAATCGATGGGAGGAGATCGAGGACGTGTCCGCAGACCGCCGTTTTCTCTATGCGTTCGATACGCCTTCGGGCAAGGCGTTGTTGCTGCGCACAGGCTGGAATTTTCCCGGGTGGAGCGACTTCTACGAAGCCGTGAAGCCGCGCAAGGACAAGAACGAAATCTGGGTGACCAACGGCCGAGTCAACGAAACGTGGCAATCGAGTTTCGACGACAAGCGCAAGGACGTCCTGAACGCTCGCTGGCCTTATCCGGCGATCGTCATACATCCGGACGACGCGAAACCGCGGGGCATAGAATCCGGCGACTTCGTCAAGGTCGTGAACGATGCCGTCTACGTCCAGACCGGCGCGCCGGTGGGTGTCGAGGGCAAGGATCTCACCTTCACGGAATTGATGAAGAGCGGACATATTCGCACCGGCCGAGGCGAGTTCACGTCCGTTGCGATCGTTTCGGACGAAATTCGCCCCGGGGTAGCCAAAGCGCATTTCAACAACAGCCTCGCGATGGCGAACGCAGTGTGCCACGCTGTGCCCGATCCGATCACCGGCAACTACCGCTACAAGCTAGGACGCGGCGCGCTGACGAAGGTCGGGGAGTCGCCCTACAAGCATGATCTGACGCGTATGTCCCTGAAGCCAAGAAATATTGTCTAATTTCGAGGAGACTGCCCGATATTTTCCGCGAAAATTCGACCTTATCGGTGCCGATCCATTGAGGTGAACTTGATGTCTGCCCCGCATTCCGTCTTGGCACTTGAGCATCCGTCTGAGCGCGTCCAATCGGCCGCGGCGATTGTTTACGAAGCCTATCCCGAAGCTGTCTTCAAGACGCTTGTCAGTCGATGTCGTGGACTAGGCTTACCCCTTGCCGGCGTGCTGCAGCATCAGGCATCCAAGGGCGACGATCGGCGCTGCGACGTGGTCCTGGAAGACCTGACTTCGGGACATTGCACCGCGCTGTTCGAAGACCGCGTGTAGCGCGACAATCTGGATGGGAACACGTATTCCGCATTGCCTCGCTTGGACTGTTGCCTAAAATGACCTCGTTGCCTCACCGGTTTTGTTCCTTTCAGGCGCAGGGCGGTGGCGGACATGAGGCAAGTAAGCATGGCGACGATGGACGAGCTTGTTGCAGCGATCGGCGATCGCTACGCGCGGTCCGGGCGCGTGGACAAGGGCCGGATTCTTGACGAGTTCGTCGCCGTCGCCGGGATTCACCGCAAGCACGCGCAGCGTCTCCTGAAGACTGCCAAGCCGAGCCGCCGGTCCGATCCGCGCCCGGGACGGCGGATCTACGATGACGCCGTACGCGAGACGTTGGTGCTGCTTTGGGAAGCTTCCGATCGGATCTGCGGCAAGCGGCTCAAGTGTCTTCTACCTGCGCTCGTCGAATCCATGGAGCGCCACGGCCATATCTGCCTCGCCGACGGGGTTCGCGCCGCAATTTTGTCGATGAGCGCGGCGCGCCATCGATCGGTCCTTGCGGGAAGCAAAAGAGCGATCCGGCGGCCGCAAGCGCCGCCGGGCGGTCGCGTCGGCGGCGCTGCGCAGAAGCGTGCCGGTTCGGACCTTCTCCGACTGGAACGATCCGCCGCCGGGCTTCTTCGAAGCCGATCTCGTCGCCCATAGCGGCCCGCGCGCCGATGGCAGCTTCGTGCAGACGCTCACCCTCACCGACATAGCCACCGGTTGGACCGACTGCATGCCGCTTCTCTTCCGCGAGCAGACGCTGCTGACCGAGGTGCTGTCGCAGATGCGCACGCAGTTGCCGATGCCCGTCCTTGGGTTCGACACGGACAACGACACTGTCTTCATGAACGAGACCGTCAACACCTATTGCACGGCCAACAGGATCGAGTTCACCCGCTCGCGGCCCTATCGCAAGAACGACCAGGCCTGGGTCGAGCAGAAGAACGGCGCCATCGTCCGGCGCTTGGTCGGCTACCGCCGCTTCGAGGGCCTGGAAGCCACGGCCGAGTTGGGCCGACTCTACGCGTCGGCGCGGCTGTTCATCAACTACTTCCAGCCATCCTTCAAGCTCGCCGAGAAGCACCGCGACGGCGCGCGCGTTCGAAAGAGATATCACAGCCCGGCGACGCCCTATCAGCGGCTGCTGGACGATCCGCGAACGCCGCCGGAAGTCGCTCGCCGGGTCGGCACGATCTACGCGACGCTCGATCCCGTCCGTCTACTTCAGGACATCCGCGCGCGGCAGCAGCGGCTCGTCGACATGGCCGACACACCGCTGCGAACGGCGAACGCAACGAAGTCGCCGCCAACGATCGAGCAGTTCCTGGCCAGCCTGAAGACGGCGTGGCGAGAAGGCGAGCCGAACCCCGCGACGCGGCCGAAGCCGAAAGTTCCGCGCGGACGCCGAAGGCCCGATCCACTGGCGGCGGTCTCCACCGAGATCGAGGCCTGGTTTGCAGCGGAGCCGTGGCGAACCTCGCGCGAGCTACTCGACCGTCTCCAGTCGGCCTATCCGCGAAAATATAGCGACGGCCATCTGCGCACGCTTCAGCGGCGTCTGAAGCACCTGCGACGCCAGGCCGCGCATAATCTTGTCTTGGGAACCGTGCCGGAAGCTGCGCCAAGCGTCAGCACGCTGGCTCTTTCGTAGACTTCAGCGGCCCGCAAGCCGCTCGCTCGCTACAGCGCGTTGGGAAGCGCGCTTCGCGAGCGGCTTGCTTCCAACAGCGCTTACGGCCAAGGGCAACATTTTGAATGAGGCAACGAAACGGCCTTCGGGAACAATCTCGAATGCGGCAATACGATTCCCATCTTGATTGTCGCGCCGCAACCGCGGCCCCGGCGCGCGCGGATGCCGGCTCGACGTATCGGCCTTGGCAGAGGCGACGGCAAGGGTCGAGGGAAGTTTAGAGAATTCGCCCCACCTTCTTGTTCTCAACAAGTTCGGCCAGGTTGAATGCGAAGGCGGCGGGCTGCGCGATCTGATTGCGAGTGCGATTGATCGGAGAATTCCGGTCATCATAGGCGTACCGAAAGGAAATATCGATGCGTGGCGAAGTTTCGCGGGCGAGTTCGCGATCGAGCTATCTGATGATGTCCACGAGATCGACCGGTGGCTATCAGGTCTGCGGTAGAGGAGGGCTTACGACTTCCGCGGGCGAGTGAGCAAGAGACTCGAACTTGGTGGCTCGCCAAATCATTCGAAGAAAACTACTCTCCAGAACGATCCTGAAATAAATCTCTTGTCTCAACACTACGCGAAGTAGGTCCGCCGCATAAGCGACTTTTGCAGTACGCTCGTCATGCGGTTGACCGAGGCGAAATTCCAAAATTAGTGAGCAGCCAGATTGCGGCGAACCCGCGCGATCACAGGACGCCAATCCAGGAACAGCCGGCCGGCCCATCCGCAAAGAATAGTCAGCATGAAGACGGTCCCCATCTGCCAAACCAGAACCATCAGGCTCGCGTCCTGATTGTGGAAGAGACGAAGACCGAAGTTGCCCAATCCAGCCGCTGCCAGCCCCCCAAGCGCCGCCGAAGCATGTGGCCAAAGAGGTGCTCCCTTTCGCAGCATGAGCACCATCGCCACGGCCGGGAGCGTTCCCACGAGTGCAATCGCCGGAATACAGATGAAATCCGAGGTAAAACTTAGTAAAGCGCCTCCGCGCAGCCACAGCTGAACGCAGCCTTGCCCGAGACTGGCCAGCCAAAACGTCAGCGGCACCAACGGAAGCAACAGGAATCGGCGGTTGTAGCCGGGAACGATCGACTGAAAGGCGGCGACGGCGGCGCCAATCGCCGTGCAAAGCGCAGCAACTTGCTCAAGAAGAAAACGAAAATCCGTGAACTTGAGGGCGAGATCATCACGCGGAGTCATCATCATTACGATGACAGCTACATACGGGATAGCGATCGCAAACCACGATGCAGTCCTGACCCAAGGCGACGGAAGCCGCCGGACGGGATCCGCTTTCTCGATCAAACACGCAATCAGCTTGTCGGTATCCATAGCCATTACTCTCTGTTAAGAGCCTTCCGCAGGTTCAAGACCGCCCGATGGATCGAAATCTTCAGCGCTCCAACAGTCGTTCCGCTCGCCGCTGCCGCCTCCTTGAGTGACATTTCGCGCAATTTCAGCATTTCGATCGCCTTCCTCTGACCTTCCGGCAGGTTCTTGATAGCAATCGAAAGCTCCTCCGGGTCGCGATATTCCTCAATCTCTACATTCGTCCAATCGTCGGCAAAGGTTACGGGGAGTTCGTCCATCTGGACCTCATTTGATTTGCCCCGATAATACCGTCGTGCACTGTCGATGAGCCTGTTGTGGGCGATCGTAGACAGCCATGGCATGAATGGACGTTTTGGGTCGTAGGTCGCGCGCACGGCGTGGACCGACAGGAGGATCTCCTGAACCAGGTCCTCGACTTCCTCAGCCGTGAAAAACTGCCGCCGCTTCCGCACCATCTGGCGCAATTTGGGCGTGACTGCCCTCAAAAGGCGCTCGTAGGCGCGCATGTCGCCGGCCTGTGCGGCCTGCATGAGCGCCTCCGTGGACGGCGAATTAGGATCCCGCTTCATGTCAGTTTAACAGTCTCCGGGTCTCGCAAGCCATCAAGCGTATATCCTAAGCGAACCGGTATCCGGGGATCGAGGGCGCAGACTAGAGCGGTTTTCGGTTGATGTGAATCGGAACAGTAAGGGGGTTCCCAAAGGGGCGCAAATCAGATTCGGGTTGCTTTGACAGCAACAGCGAGATC
>JAYSPJ010000831.1:0-2973 GCA_043722155.1 Bradyrhizobium sp. | reverse complement strand
GGCGACAGCGACGGCGTGATCGTGATCCCCGCCCATCTCGCCGACGAAATCGCCAATGAAGCCTTCGAGATGACCGCGTTCGAGGATTTCGTCACCGAGCAGGTGCAGAAGGGACGCGGGATTTTTGGACTCTACCCGGCGACGGACGAGCAGACCCTGGTCGATTTCGCGGCGTGGCGGAAGGCGAACGGGCGATAGAAGATGCTCACAGCATCTCCGGCCTGAACAGCCTGCGATATTTGGAGGTGTTGGCGCCGGAGATCATGAATTCGCCGTCGCCGCGATAGTGAATCGTCTTCGGATATTTGGGCGAGGTCGCAACATGCGCCTTGACCACCTCGAAGATGAACATGTTGTATTTCCTGACCTGGCTGGCATCGACCAGCCGGCATTCGAAATTGGCGTAGCATTCGGCGATCAGCGGCGCCCGGACGTGGGTGCCGGGCTTGGGCGTGAGGCCGAAGGCGTCGAACTTGTCGATGTCGCGCCCCGATGAATTGCCGATCTTCACCACCGTGGCGGCGATATCCTCGGTCGGAATATTGATCACGCATTGCCGGCTCTTGCGGATCATCTCGAAACTGTGGTTGGCGCCCGAGATGATGCAGCCGACCCGCGACGGCTGAAACTCCATCACCATGTGCCAGCCCATGGTCATGATGTTGGTCTCGCCCTTGTGCGCGGAGCTGACGAGAACGATCGGTCCCGGTTCGAGAAAGCGGCGGATGTTTTCGGTCGGGAAATCCTTCTTGGTATAGTGCCGCATGGCTTTGCTCACGCCTCGCTCTTTTCCGCCATCCCGACCGCCCACAGCGCGAAGCCATAGGCGATCGCCACTTCATCGAGCCGGTCGAAACGGCCGGAGGCGCCGCCATGGCCGGCGCCCATGTTGGTGCGCAGCAGCACCGGGCCGCCGCCGGTCATGGTGGCGCGCAGCCGCGCGATCCATTTGGCCGGCTCCCAATAGGTGACGCGCGGATCGGTCAGCCCGCCCATCGCCAGGATCGCCGGATAGGCCTTGGCCGCGATGTTGTCGTAGGGCGAATAGGACAGGATGGTGCGAAAGTCCTTTTCGCTCTCGATCGGATTGCCCCATTCCGGCCATTCCGGCGGCGTCAGCGGCAGGGTGTCGTCGAGCATGGTGTTGAGCACGTCGACGAACGGCACTTCGGCGACGATGCCAGCGAACAATTCGCCGGCGCGGTTGGCGACCGCCCCCATCAGCATGCCACCGGCGCTGCCGCCATGGCCGACGATCCGCTTTGTATCAGTGTATTTCGCGGCAATAAGCGCGCGCGCGGAAGCGGCAAAGTCATCAAAGCTGTTGGTCTTCCTCTCGCGCTTGCCGTCGAGGTACCAGCCCCAGCCCTTGTCGGCGCCGCCGCGGATATGCGCGATGGTATAGACGAAGCCGCGGTCGACCAGCGACAGCCGGTTGGCCGAAAACGACGCCGGCATCGCCATGCCGTAGGAGCCGTAGCCGTAGAGCAACAGCGGCGCGGTTCCATCGCGCTTGAGATCGCTGCGGTGCAGGATCGACACCGGCACCAGCGCGCCGTCATGCGAGGTCGCCATGATGCGGGTGGTGACGTAGTCGGCGGGGTTGTGGCCCGACGGGATCTCCTGGCGCTTGCGCAGGGTGCGGGTGCGGCTTGCCATGTCGTAGTCGTAGACTTCCGACGGCGTCGTCATCGACGAATAGGAGAATCGCAAATTCGTCGTCTCGAATTCGTAGCCGCCCATGGTGTCCAGCGAATAGGCCGCCTCGTCGAACGCGATGGCGTGCTCCTCGGCGGTCCTGAGATCGCGGATGATGATGGCGGGCAGCGCGTTGGCGCGCTCCAGCCGCACCATGTGGCCGGCATAGAGCTCGACATCGATGACATAGACGCCTTCGCGATACGGGATCAGGTCGCGCCAGTTGGCGCGCTCCGGCGATTGCAACGGCGCAGTGACGACCTTGAAGTCGATGGCGCCGCCGGCATTGGTGAGAATGAACAGCTCATTGCCGCGGTCGGCGACCGAATATTGCACGCCTTCCTCGCGCGCTGCGACCAGCCGCGGCGGCGCATCCAGATCGGAAAGATCGACCAGCCGCTGCTCCGAAGTCTCGTGGTCGCCGCCGGCGATCACGCAGAACCGGCCGCTGGAACTCTCATGGATATGGGTGAACCAGCCGGCATCCTTTTCCTCGTAGACCAGGACATCGTCCGCCTGCGGCGTGCCGAGCCGGTGGCGCCATACCTGCATCGGGCGGTGGTTGTCGTCGAGCTTGACGTAGAAAAAGGCCGTGCTGTCCGCGCTCCACACCACCGTGCCGTCGGTCTCCTCGACGAGGTCGTTGCGGTCGGCGCCATTGGCCCAGTCACGGATGCGAACCGAAAAATATTCCGAGCCCTTGATATCGGCGCTCCAGGCGTGAAGCCTGTGGTCAGGCGAATGCCGCGCGCCGCCGAACCTGAAATATTTGTGGTCCGCCGCGAGCTTGTCGCCGTCGAGAATGATTTCGGCCTCGCCGCCGCCCCGCGCCATGCGGCCGAACATCTCGTGCTGGCCGCCCTCGCGGAATTTGCGCAGATAGGCCCAGGGACCATCCGGCGCGGGCACGCTGGAATCGTCCTCCTTGATGCGGCCGCGCATTTCCGCAACCAGCGTCTTCTGCAGGGCTCCGGTGTGGCCGAGCAGGCTCTCGGTGTAGTCGTTCTCGGCCTCGAGGTATTTGCGGATATCCGGGTCCAGCACCGAGGGGTCGCGCAGCACATCCTGCCAGTTGGCGTCCTTCAGCCAGGCGTAATCGTCGACGATTGTCATGCCGTGGGTGGTGAAGGCGTGGGGGCGGCGCGGCGCCACGGGCGCGGGCATTTTATTAATTGATTGCGTCACTCGGTTCCTCGTTCGCCTGGCGGATACGGCGGCCGTTCTCACCACGCTATATCGGGTCTCGCAAGCGAATTGCCAGACGCGCAGCGGCTG
>JAYSPJ010000830.1:0-3153 GCA_043722155.1 Bradyrhizobium sp. | reverse complement strand
CGGACCCTTGCGCGGGGCCTCAGGCTGTATGCAGATGCTGCCTTGCAATGCTGCTTTGGAAACCAAGCCTTGGTAAGATCGCGGCTGATGGCGCCATCTTTAGGAAAGTATTTCCGTATTATGGTACCAATTTGGGGACTTCGTCCGTTTACGCTGGCGCCCAGGCCGGTAAATCCGCTTATGTGGGGTAGATCACACATGCAATCGGGACATTGCCGTATTGTGAAGAATCTTGCTTCCCCCATCGAACCGCCGGCCTTCCCCGTCCGACCAATCCTGCGAGACGGCCATTGAGTGCGACACAGGCGGCTTCAGACGAAGTTCTGATCGCCCGGATCGCTCAAGGCGACCGGCTCGCCATGCAGGTGCTATACGGAAGGCACCATGTCAGGGTGTTCCGCTTCGGGCTTCGGCTCGTGCGGGACGAACAGGTTGCGGAAGACCTCATCAGCGAGGTTTTCCTCGATGTGTGGCGGCAGGCTGGCAAGTTCGAAGGCCGATCCGCCGTTTCCACCTGGTTGCTCGCAATTACCCGATTCAAGGCCCTGTCTGCGTTGCGGCGCAGGAAGGACGGCGAACTGGACGACGAGGCAGCCAGCGCGATCGAGGATACGTCCGATGATCCCGAAGTGGCGGTGCAGAAGAAGGATACCAGTGTAGCGTTGCGCAAGTGCCTCACCGCGCTTTCGTCAGAGCATCGGGAGATCGTCGATCTCGTCTACTACCACGAGAAATCAGTGGAAGAGGTCGCTGAAATCGTCGGGATACCCGAGAACACCGTGAAGACGCGCTTGTTTTACGCGCGCAAGAAATTGGCCGACCTGCTGAAGGCAGCCGGCATAGAACGAGGTTGGCCGTGATGGCAGCGAGCAAAAAAATGCTGGATCAAGAACCCAGCGAAATGGAGATGTTGTTGCCATGGCATGCGGCCGGCACGCTGAACGCGCGCGATGCCCGCCGCATCGACGAAGCGCTGGCGCGCGATCCTGAACTCGCCAGGCAGTACGCCGTGATCCGGGAAGAGTACGCCGAAACCATCTCGCTCAACGAAAGTCTCGGTGCGCCGTCCGCGCGCGCCATGCAGAAACTGTTCGCGGCGATCGACGGAGAGCCTGCGCGCGCGCCGTCGGCGTCGCTCGATTTCTCGGCGCGGATCGCGGCGTTTTTCGTTGGTCTGTCGCCGCGAACGCTGGCTTGGTCGGCGAGCCTGGGCGCGCTGGCGCTGCTTCTGCAGGCCGGCGTGATCGGCGCGGTACTGATGAAGAACCAGAACCCGACGTTCCAGACGGCGTCGCTAAGCACCAACGCTCCCATCACCCGCGATCTCGGGGCTGCAGCCCCGCCGTACGCGCTGGTGCGGTTCGCGCCGGAAGCTCGCATCGCCGATATCACTGCACTGCTCGACAGCTATAAGGCCACGGTCACCGACGGCGCCAAGGGCGGCATGTTTCGGCTGCAATTCGGCAACAGAGCGATGAGCAAGGACGAAGTTGCCGGGCTGATGAGCAGGCTGCAGCGCGAGAAGATCGTCAGTCTCGCAGTGGCTGCGCAGTAGGCCGCGCTTTCGCCACCTACGTAACCCGAGGCCTCATGGTCCACGATCGTGCGAACTGGATGATTGGAACGCGACGTACGGCGTTGGCGTTGACGGCGGCCGCATTGTCGTTTGCATGTCCTGCGATACCGGCGGTTCACGCGCAAAATGTCATGCGCTCGCCCAACCTCAATATCCAGTCGCGGATGCCGACGATCAATCCGACCGTGACGACGCGGATCAATCCGAACATCGCGGTCCGAATCAGCAGAACGCCACCCGGCGTCAATACACCCCGCATCGGGTCGACGCTTCCGAATGCGCGCTTCTCGCCCAACCTTTCGCCGGCCTGCAGCTACGCCCACCGTGACAGCAGCGGCGAATGCCAGGACAAGCCGGTCTCGTCGTCCGATGGCGGCGGCGCCGGCAAATCCGCCGGCAATGGCAAGAACGGCGGCGCGGGCCGCAATGCGCCGCTAGCAGCGTTCAACCCGGCCGCGATTCCGAATGAATTCGTCGCCGAGATCGATGGCTCGCTGTCGGACGTGCAGGCCGATGCGCTAGCACGGCGTCACGGTCTCGTGCGGCTGCAATCGCAGAATTTTCCGCTTGTAGGCGCCACCATCGGCCTGTTCCGGATCACCGACCGCCGCCCGGTGGAGAAGGTGCGCCGCGAATTCGCCGGTGACGCCGGCGTGCGCTCGGTGCAACTGAATTTCCGCTATGTGCTGCAGGACCAGAAGGCGGCGCTGACCGAAGGCGATCCCGCGCAATACGCGCTTGCAAAACTTCGACTGCCGCAGGCCCATACGCTGGTCAGCGGCGCCAACGTGACCATTGCCGTGATCGATTCCGGAATCGACGGCCGGCATCCGGAACTCGTGAACTCGATTGCGGACAATTTCGACGCGCTCGGCAGCAAGGAAGGTCCGCATGTGCACGGCACCGGTATCGCCGGTGTGATCGTGTCGCACGCGCGGCTGATGGGGAGTGCCCCGCAGGCCAGGATTCTGGGAATCCGCGCCTTCGGCACGGCGGCGAATGGCGCGGAAAGCACGACCTTCGTGATCCTGAAGGCCCTGAACTATGCTGTTCTGCACGGGGCGCAGATTATCAACATGAGCTTCGCCGGTCCGAAAGATCCGTTGATCGAGCGCGGGATCGGCGCCACGGCCGTGAGGGGTATCGTGATGGTCGCGGCCTCCGGCAACGCCGGTCCGAAATCGCCGCCGCTGTATCCCGCCGCCAATACCAATGTGATTGCGGTCAGCGCCACCGACGCCAGCGACAAGCTGTTTGCGGCATCGAACCGCGGCGGCCATGTTGCAATCGCAGCCCCCGGCGTCGATATCTTTCTGCCTGCTCCGGATGGAAAATATCAGATGACCTCCGGAACCTCGTTTTCCGCCGCCTACATCAGTGGCCTTGCGGCCCTGATGCTGGAGCGCAATCCTGCGTTGAATCCAGGCGAAGTGCGTGCGATCCTGATGAAAACTGCCCGCGATCTGGGCAGCCCGGGTCGCGACGATCAATTCGGCGCCGGCGCAGCGGATGCTTTTGCCGCGGTGTCGGCCATCGTCGCCATGCCGGCGGTGCCGGTCGCCGGGGTTACGCCCACG